>NZ_QUEL01000023.1:0-44203 GCF_003478145.1 Clostridium sp. AF29-8BH
TGCTTCATGAGTGGTTTATATTTTTTAAATAATTCTATTTGCTTCTTTCCCATTCTCAATTCTCCTAATGGATACTAACCTCTATTTGTTAATATTTTTTCAATCCAGAGCTTTCCATTTTTTAATATTTCGTATTTTGTCTTATATTCTTTTTGAGTTTTTCCATATTGAACCATCAGAATCCGCCAAGTATTTATGCAATACATAGCTGCTTTGAAAAGCTGTCTTTCTTCCCGGACTGCCACTCTCTTCTTTTTTGCCCCAGTATCCCGCAATTCAATCCGCTTCTTTCGGAAAATCGAAAACGGTGCATCATACGGACGTAAGATACCTACTTCTTTATCTGCTGGCAGGAACCAGCCGTTGAAAGTTATCTTTTTCCAAAACTGTTTTTTATTCCGATCCGGGTTATAGCACCTCTGTAATTCTTTTAGGGTTGGCTGCTCTTCCAATTCCATCGGCTCTGTATCCGGAAGATGCTTTCTCAACTGATTGTTCAACCGCTCTGCGTCTGTCCCCATCAGCCATTCTGGACCTTTCATGAAATCTATCATTCCCCGCCAGGAGAAATAGGCTTCTTCATAACGCATCTTTAAAACAGCTGTTATGATAAATTTAGAGATCCATTTCCACATCTGAATTCGTGACATATCCGGTTCATGCAGTGCTGCAAATATCAGGTTATTCCGCACATCGTAATATGCGTTGGTTCCCAGAAAATTCACTTCAAACCCTTTATGCCAGACATTGAATCCATTTAAGAAAACAATGCCTGTCTCTCTGTTTCGAATCTCATATTCGATATCATCCCGGTGAATAAACAGCGGAAGCGGCAAATTATCTTTTCGAACTGTATTCAGGGAATAGCAGCAACACCACCAACCGGAATACATCCGATACTCATCCTGCGGTGTCTCAATCAATGGCTTCCGGCAGTTCTGAAAGCTACGCATATCTGTCATAACAAGACGGTTAGTCACATTGAATCCTTCAAACCACTCTCCCATTGCCTGACAAATATATGGATAATCTTCCCGAAGCAGCGTACCTCCCAAGCGGATATCCTCCCACTCATCCTTCCGCATCCCCAGGAACCCATACGCCCGCACAAAAAGCTCCGGATCCATGATGGCATCATCATCCATCAGCTGTACATGCGTTAATCCGAGACGTTCTTTTTCCTCGATCGCCTCAATCATGCCTCTGGTAAAACCACCCGCGCCACCGACGTTACGGTTTGGTATGATTCGAACGGTTTCTGGATATCTGGCTGCCAGGCGGCTGATTTCTTCATGTTCCGAAAGCGTTCTTCCGTTGTCTACCAGCCAATAGCAGAGTTTTAAAGAAGCATTTTCCGGTCGTTCCAGAAATTGCAGGATACTTTTCAGATTTCGGAGGACATATGGCTCTCTCTTAAACGTGCAAACTACCGCTGCGATCCGCACCTGTTTTTCATTCCGACAAGTTCCCTCATACCAGCCTTTTATATGATTTGATATATCAAAACCGATATTTTTCTTTGTATCCTTTATCGTTTTGGCAGCTGCATTTTCTGCTGATTCTGTCTCCGCGTCTTTCACGTTCTCCGATTCTGTCTCTTTCCCGGCACCTATCTTTTTCACCGAAAACCAGAAAACTCCTTTTTCCGTCTCCGGATATGGGAACTCCAGATCCAGAGTTTCTTTCCCCCCCGTCAGCATCTTTTCCTGAATGACATTCTCATCCAACATCAGACGAATTGCCTGACAGCCATTCAATTCCAGGTGCAGCGTCAAACTTTCCTGGTTTGTGTACTTCTTTCTTTTTTCGATATAGAAAAGGTTGAAATATCCATTGAAATCGACCCATTCTCCATTTCGATGGAAATACAGTTCTTCTTCCCTGCAGATATCTGCTTCCGGAAATCGTATATTTTGTAGACGCATCCGCTGTGTCTCCTTTTCAGTCCTTTTAGGAACTGCCGTTCCTCATTCCATGTTTTGGGATTATATAGTTTCTAATCTGTCTTTATATCTCTGACGGATCTATCTTCATTTTTAGAACTTCCTTCTGCTACGCCCAAGCGCCCACACCGCCGCCCGGTACAGCCCATACCGGCTTACCCGCAGCAGCTTCACCGCCTTATTTCGGTTCGCATGGTAAATCTCCGGATAGTCCCGAAGTAATTCATCTTCAAACTGCACCAATGCATGCTTTACTTCCTTGCCTGCCGGAAGGCTCAGAAGTATCTTCACTCTCCCAGCTGCCACCCTGGCGATTCCATTTTCAAGATACTGTAGCTTTTCCTGACTGCATGGAAGCTTCTTTCCGTCTTTTCCGGTAAGTGTTCCACCCTGATACAGACGATAAAATGACAGCAGGGATTCCATCACCCGGTCATAATTTTCCTTATTCCTGATCATCTTCTCCGGGCTGACACTCTGTCCTTCCCGGCCGATCCGGTACTGATAGACAAAGTCCGGGATAAAGGATACGGTCTTGACCCACGGAATCGGATACAGGATGTATTCGGCATCAACGTAATAGCAGTGTTCATCGATGGAAAGCGGCATCTGCCGCAGAATCTCCGTCCTCCAGGTAATTCCATGCATTTTCATATAAATCTGATCCGCGATTCCATCGAATTCATAGGAAATCCCATATTTCACCCCTGAAAATGGTTCTGGAATTTCTGCTTTTTTCGGAAAGGAGCTTTCCTCTCCGCTTCCGTTGTCAAATCGCCAGTAGAAACCGCTGACCAGCACATCATCCCGACAGTTTTTCAGCGCAGCAATCAGATGATCCAATGCCTCCGGATCCACCCAGTCATCGGCATCGACTACTTTCATATACCGCCCCAATGCATTCTGGATGCCGCAGTTGATCCCAGATCCATGACCGCCATTTTCTTTATGAATGACACGGACAACGGTCGGATAGCGCTCCGCATATTGATCGGCAATCGCACCGGTTTGATCCCTTGATCCATCGTCTATAATCAATATTTCCATGTATTCGGACCAATCCATACCTGGTTGAAAATCAGGCATTCTTGCTGATACGGTTTGAATGTTTGATTCCGTTTCATTTCCTGTCCAGCTCTGATTTTTCTTTTTCAAATCCTGGTCTTTGCATCCTGCGCACAGTGAATCCAGGGTATATGTGATATATTTTTCCGCGTTATACGCCGGGATGACGACTGTCAGAAGCTTTTCCATTGTCTGCGACTCCTTCCGTACTCTCTTTGAGCATCATGATCTTCGGTGTCATCAGGATGAGCTTCAGGTCGAGAAGCAGAGAGTAATTTCGTATGTAAGTCAAATCCAGTTTCAGTTTGTCATAGGACGTTGTATTGTATTTTCCATAGACCTGCGCATATCCGGTCAGTCCGGCTTTCATCTTTAAGCGGTAGCAGAATTCCGGGATTTCTTTCTCGATCTCCGCCGCCAGCTCCGGGCGTTCCGGACGCGGTCCTACGATCGACATCTCACCTTTCCAGATATTGAAAAGCTGCGGCAGCTCGTCCAGGCGGGTTCTCCGAAGGAAATGTCCCACCGGCAGGATCCGGTCATCGTGTTCCGCTGCCAGTCTCGCCCCGGTTTTTGCCTCCGCGTTCTGGATCATCGTCCGAAATTTGCAGATCTGAAATTCTTTTCCGCCCTCTGTGAGACGGGTCTGCTTGTAAAAGACCGGACCGCGGTCGGTCAGGTAGATCGACAGCGCCACCAGAAGGAAAAATGGGGATAATACCACGATTCCGATGCTCGAACAGATGAAATCCATCGCCCGCTTAATAAATCGCTGAAGATCCGATATGCCATCATTTCTCGATAATAGCAGAGGACTGTCAAAGATATCTAATTCCTGGGAAGTCCGGATCAGAATGTCCGATAATTTCGGCACCGTGTAGGTCCGGATATCCTGCTCAAAACATTTCTTTAAAAGCGCATTTCGATCCTTCGCCGGAATATCTCCGATGATCAGAGCGTCGTATTTTTTTGCTTCTTCCAGAATCGCTTTCATGCCAACCCGGATATGAATGGCTGTTTCCAGATAGTATTTATCTTCTCTGGAATGAATCTTTTCCATCAGATGAAAGGCCGGACGGTCTCCGCATACCAAAAGCATTCTTCTTGGCGGAAACAGAATCCTGTATATCTGCTGAAACAGGAACGTCCAGATCAGTGCAATCAAAAGCTGGACAACCGTCATCCCAAGCAGTATCCGGGGATCATGAAATTTTTTATCTAACAGAGAAATCTGAATATACGTAATCAGATTTAAAAGTCCGATCGAAAGGATCTGAGAACAGAGCAGATTTCCTTTTTTCAGGTATCCGATCCGGAATCCCCCGTAAGTCAGCAGGAAAAATAGTAATAGTCCCGCATACAGGGCGATCATCAGCCAGTTTCCTCTTCTCCAGAACGGAAATTCGATCATTTTGTTGAAATATCCGTTCCAGACATATCCATAAGCGCCAACTTCTGCCCCCATCAGGAGCAGCGCACCTATCAGACGGAACAGTCGTTTGAATGGTTCATATTGTCTCAAAATAGTTCCTCTTCTTTTTGTTTTTATTCAGGCCGAACTCCACAGAACCCAACGTGTAATTCTATTCCAGGTAATCTGCCTGTTTCTTTTTATAGGAACACTAAGCATCCTCAGAAAGCGTTCCTCTCAATTTTTTCTGATAGAGTATTCCACGCACGGATGCCGGAATCAGACTTGCAGTAACGCGGATCACGCAGTTTCGCAGATACTCTCTTCTATTTAAAAATCCACTTTTAAAAAACGTTTTCTGCAGATTCAGAGCGGCCCTGGCATAGGACAGACCGCCGCGGCGTTTGATCATCCCATTGTCCGTTCTCGCATACACCAGAATATCCGAAAGATTTTCTGCTTTATATCCTGCCTGCAAAAGACGGACCCACAATTCATAGTCCTCCGCCCCCGGAACCGGATGATAGTTTCCCACCGCCAGCACAGCTGAACGCCGCATCATGACGGCCATATGGTTCATCGGATTGCGCTTTCTGGCAAACGTTAAAATTTCTTTATATTGGCAGGGAAGTGACCGAATTCCAGTGATTCTGCCCGGCGGAAACAATTTTCCATTCATCCCACTTCCAATTTCACCTCTATCTGGCGCATTTAGGTTATCTACATTTTCCTGTTCTGGCACTTCTGCTGCGGCAAATTCTGCAATTTTTCCGCTCAGAAATCCGAGTTTTCCCTGTTCTGCTTTCTTTCCTAGCGATTTGCCCACTGCTTCTTCTGCATATCGTCTCAGCTGCTTTTCACAGCGATCCGGACAGGCAATATCATCACTGTCCATGCGGGCGATCCATTCATTTCGGCACGCTTCTACACCTGCTGCCAGCGCCCGTGCGATTCCGCCGCATACAGGAAGGCGAAGCACCTGCAGAACTCCCGGCCATTCCCGGTCAATCGTCTGGATCGTTTCATCCAACACTGGTGTCAACGGTCCATCGCATACCAGGACAAATTCATCTGGAGGAATCGTCTGATTCATCATGCTGGCTGCCGCCTGATAGAAATACGCTGGATTTTCTTTGTGATATACCGGCATCAGAACCGAATATTTCATACACTCATACTCATTATTCTGCTGCCAGCTTTGTTCCATCGTTCTCCGCTCCATGTAATCTTGTTATCTTTTTTGAGGGGTTCTTTCCAGAGACCGATACCCGGCTAAAATCGTTTTCCTGGAAATCTCCTGAAAGATTTTTAGGGTTCAGGGTTCCTTTCTTTTGGAAAACTGCCTCCGGATCATCTTCCATCCGGATTGCCAGCTCTACCTGTCGTGCTTCGTTCAGCAGTTCTGCCTGAATCGTCACGATTCGTTTCCGCAGCCGCTTCCGGATGATCTTTGGCAACATCTCACCAAGCACTCCTTCCGCCCATTCGATCTCCCCCGCGTCATTTGCCCGCACCAGAAATCGCCGGACGGTGTGAGAAGAATCCTCCCGAAGAAGTTCTTTCAGAAATTTCTCTTCCTCTTTTTTTAAGGGGACTGCCGTTCCATATGGATGCGCTTCCGAACCAGCATTCAGAAATCGAACCAGCCCCGCCAGACATTTCACTCCGTCTTCCAAAACCGGCTCATCCGCCGTGTCCACAAACACATAGCCCGGAAACATGACTTCCGTATCTACATAGTAGACACCGCCCATCCGCCAGGTCCGTTCTTTGGACAACACAAAACAAGGCTTTTCAGCCTTATCCCGATAAAAATGATTCAGTTTTTCTGCCGCTTCTGCCTCGCGTCCCACAGGTGTCTGCACCACGTACCACATACAGGCGTTCTCCCTTTCATGTTTGCGATTTTCGCAGAATATCTAGTTCTGCGAAAATCTTCAATCATTATACGATACTTTCAAGGTTAATTCAATAGAAGTTTCTCCCAAGAATCTCTTATGAAATTATTAAGTCATCATTTCTGAACAAAAATTTCTGAAATTCTCATATAATATTTCCCTTTGCTTTTGAAGTTTTTGTCAATACGGCATTTGGGTTCTGCATATAAAACCTTTTATTTTCGCAGAACTAGATATTCTGCGAAATTTTTTATTCTGATTTTTCTAGCTACAAGCTATTATGTTGCATTTATGATATAAAATTTATCTTTTGATTGGTAGACTTTTTAGACAATTTTATTGAACGATAGCACTCCACACCTTCGCTTCCTCCCAGAAGCTTCATGTGTAATGTTTCGTATAGACAGCAAAAAAGCATTCCAAATGAGTTTTTCCTCATCAAGAATGCTTTTTGCATTCAGGGCTGATTGATATGCCGCATTGTCCGGGTTGACAAACATTCCCATATTCACCTATCCCTTCTGAAATCACATAATTTTATTTTATCATTTAGGGAATCAACTAGCAGGCACGCGAAAAAGGAGCGGGCAAAAAACAGCGGTCACACAGTTTTTCTCCCCTGTATGGCCGCTGACCTTATCTGCACAGAAAAGTCACAGATTCTTCTGCTTCTTCCCATGCCGTTTTTATTTATTTCATAACAATATTCACAATCCGTCCCGGAACGTAAATTTCTTTTACGATATTTCCAGTCAGCTTGTCCTTGATAGCCTCTTTACCAGCGGCGATAGCATCTTCTTTGGAGATGTCTGCCGGTACGGTGATGGTCGCACGGACTCTGCCGTTGATCTGAACGGCTACCTCTTTCTCGTCATCCTTCATCTTCTCTGCGTCGCACTCCGGCCAGGAAGCATGGAAGACACTGTCGGTGCCGCCGAGCTCCTGCCACAGCTCTTCGCCCAGATGCGGTGCGAACGGTGCCAGCAGGATAGTGAAGGTCTTGAGGGTTTCTTTGTCGATGCCACCCTCTTTCTTCGCCAGATCGATGAGCTTGTTGTTGTACTCCATGAAACCGGAGATAACGGTATTCAGGCTGAACTGCTCGAAACGCTGCTCAATGTCGAATACCAGTTTGTGGCGCAGTTTAACCATTTCCTTGGTCTCTTTGATGTCTTTGTCCTTGCTGGTCATAACCAGGTTGTAGAAACGGTTCAGGAAACGGGATACGCCCTCGATACCGCGGTCATCCCACTCTGCATCCAGTTCCGGCGGTCCTACGAAAAGCTCATAGAGACGCAGGGAATCGCAGCCGTAGTCGCGTACCAGATCATCCGGGGATACGACATTTCCTTTCGACTTACTCATTTTGATACCATTCTTACCAGTGATCATACCCTGGTTGAACAGCTTCTTGAACGGCTCGTCGAAGTCAATAACACCGATATCGCACAGGAACTTGGTGTAGAAACGGGAATACAGCAAATGCAGTACTGCATGTTCAACACCGCCGATGTACATATCAACCGGCAGATATTTGTCTGCTTTCTCACGGGATACCAGTTCTTTATCGTTCTTGTTATCTACATAGCGCAGGAAGTACCAGGAAGATCCAGCCCACTGCGGCATGGTGTTTGTCTCACGTTTTGCCGGAGCGCCGCAGCACGGGCAGGTGGTGTTGACCACTCGTCGATGGCTGCCAGCGGGGATTCGCCGGTACCAGTCGGCTGATAGCTTTCTACCTCCGGAAGTTTTAACGGAAGCTGATCCTCCGGAACCGGTACGTTGCCGCACTTCGGGCAGTGTACGATCGGGATCGGCTCGCCCCAGTAACGCTGACGGGAGAATACCCAGTCACGCAGCTTGTAATTGACTCTCTTGTGACCGATACCTCTCTTCTCAATCATTTCCGGCGCTTCTTTTTTCAGTACGGAAGATTCCATACCATTCCACTCGCCAGAGTTGATCATCGTGCCGGACGCCTCGGTATACGCCTCAGTCATGTTCTCGATCTCTTTGCCATCTTTTGCGATAACCTGGATGATCGGGATATTAAATTTCTTTGCAAACTCGAAGTCACGGTCATCGTGTGCCGGTACGCACATGATAGCGCCGGTACCGTAGTCAGCTAATACATAATCAGACAGCCAGATCGGAACCTTCGCACCGTTGATCGGGTTGATTGCATAAGTTCCGGTAAATACGCCGGTCTTTTCCTTATCCTGCAGACGGTCTACGTTGGAACGCATGGAGGAATCGAAAATGTATTTCTCAACTGCCTCGCGGGTCTCATCGGTTGCCAGGCTCTTTGCCATCGCGTGCTCCGGAGCCAGTACCATGAAAGTTGCACCGTACAGGGTGTCCGGGCGGGTGGTGTAAACGGTGATCTTCTCATCGCGTCCCTCTACGCCGAAATCAACCTCTGCACCATAAGATTTACCGATCCAGTCAGTCTGCATCTTTTTAACCTTCTCCGGCCAGTCCAGTTTGTCCAGATCATTTAAGAGGCGGTCTGCGTACGCGGTAATCTTGAGCATCCACTGGCGCAGGTTTTTCTTGGTAACCGGGGTACCGCAGCGCTCACAGCAGCCGTTGACAACTTCCTCGTTTGCCAGACCTGTCTTACAGGACGGGCACCAGTTGATCGGGAATTCTTTCTCGTATGCCAGGCCTTTTTTGAACATCTGGACGAAGATCCACTGGGTCCATTTGTAGAATGCCGGATCTGTGGTATTTACTTCCATATCCCAGTCATAGATGGCTGCGATCTCGTTGATCTGACGTTTAATATTTTTAATGTTGGACTCGGTCGAGATAGCCGGGTGTACGCCCATCTTGATCGCGTAGTTCTCTGCCGGCAGACCAAATGCGTCCCAGCCCATCGGATGGATCACGTATTTGCCGCGCAGCAGCTGATAACGGCTCCATACATCTGAAATAACGTAGCCTCTCCAGTGACCAACGTGCAGACCACTTCCGGACGGATATGGGAACATATCCAGGCAGTAATATTTTTCTTTCTTTCCATCGTTTACATTGATGGGATGTTTTTCCCAGTTCTCGCGCCATTTTTTCTCAATGGCGGTATGATTGTACTGTGACATCTTTGTTCCTCCTGTTTTCTGCTTAACCCACGCTGATTTTTTGCTATTTCCTGTCAAAATCCGGCTCCAGTCTCTAAAATGATGATTCATTATTGCAATCGACTGGTCCGTTGGCAGTTGCATAACATCCAACCCTTGCGGACATTCTTTCAATCCGGTAACGTCAAAAACGCCCTGCGTCTCTACATTACCTGTATAGAGACGCAGGGCGAAAATTCCAACTGCGCGGTACCACTCTATTTCACACGGAATCCGTGTGCTCCTCATCGTCCTGTAACGGCGGATGACCGGCTCTGTCTACTCGGGTATTCAAAAACACTTCTTTCAACAGGCTGCTCCCGGACCAGTTCGGCGGCTTCCTTCCGCTGCCTCACACCATCCGGCAGCTCTCTGTAGAAATTTCGCGGCTTACTACTTCCGTTCATTGCATTTGTGCTATCTGGTAGAATAGCATAAATGGGAAGAAATGTCAAGTAACGTGACCTTCTCAAACTTGCACGTGACAGATTCGACGTTCTTTCAATACATGACATTTTCGACAATCTTTCAATCACCGTCAAACCTACACCTGAATCCGCTCTGCCACTTCATCGCCCAGTGCCAGCCGAACCTTTCCATTTCCGATGATCAGACCATCCAGCACACGTCCAAGGACCCGGATACGGCTTCCTTCTTTGATTCCATAGCGCTCCAAAAAGTTCATCACATCCGCATTTCCAAACATCCACTTGATTTCACAGGACTCTCCCGCCTGCACCTTTGCCAACGACTGCATACAACGACCTCCTGACTGATATTCCGCTTTCTGTAACTGTTCAGTACCTTCACAGTCACGCGCAAAAATCCATTAAAAATTGCCTACGGCAATGGGATTTTTGTCTGCTGGTCCATGTTTTCGTACGGTCAGCGCAGTAAATGCGCAGACCTACTGAACAGTTACTGCTTTCTTTACTATTATTATATGCAGTCAGACTATTGTTAGTCAATGGTAATAATTGTTAGTTAATTCTAACAGTATTTAGCCGTTACCGTGAACCATCTCCACACTTCTCCGTCCATCTCCCGGCGGATTCTGCCGCGCAGGCGGAGGTAGTCCAGATGCGCCATGCACTCGCCCACCGCGAACCACTTCTGGGACGGTGGAAATTCTTCCCAGCTGGCGGCACGGATCTTCCAGCGCATCTTTCCAGCCGTCTCATATGCCGTCATGCCCGGATGTTCGGTAAGCAGCGCCTCCGTCTCCGCCAGACGCCGCTCATGGTGTGCCAGCAGCGCCTCGATGCGCGCTGCATAATCGCCCGTCTTCCGGTGTCCCGGCAAGGCAAGGCGGACCGGATATTTTCTGGCGAGGCACAGGCTGTCGAGATAATCACCTAATGAATCCTCCGATTCCAGCCAGGAAGTAATATTCGGCGATATATCAAACAGGATATGATCGCCCGTGAACATGATGCCCTGTTTCTTTGCCCAGAACATCGCATTGCCCGGCGTATGCCCCGGCACGGAGATCATTTCCAGCGTGTAATCTCCTACCGTGTATTTCCAGCCTGCCTCAATCGGAACAAAACGATCATCAACCTGATCCAGCTTATAGCGGACTGCCGGATTGAGCGCCTGCGTTTTCTTCATTTCATCCTCCGGAAATCCCCCAGCACGGAATTGCTCCGCCAGCCGAAGCGGACGCTCTGGTGTAAAACCGTCCTTTAAGATTGCCAGATCGGTTCCGCTGATATAGATGTGGCTGTCCGTCCCTGCCGCCTCCCTGGCAAGTCCTGTGTGATCCGAGTGCAGGTGTGTCAGAAGAATATCCAGCCGCTCCGGACTGCTGCCAAGTGCCCGAAGCCCGGCAAACAGCGCCTCCCGGCATTCCTCGCGCCGAAATCCGGTGTCAATCAGAAGGTCGCGCCCGTTTTCTTTCCCCTTGATCAGGTAACTGTTGAGTTCCCGCAAAGGATTCTGCGGCAATTCCACACCGATCCGCCAAATTCCCTCTGCCACCTGTTCTACAAGGGCTTCCCTCTTCTCTATGTTCTTTGTGATTTCTTCTCTTTTATTTTCTTTAAGCATATTTTTCCTTATTGAATCTATTGAATCTTCTCAGCCTTCTGCTTTCTCTTCTCTATGATCCATCGTCCGGAACAGATGTGCACAAATCAAAATCGCCACCACAATCGACAGATAATCAGCCGCCGGCTGTGCATAGATAACTCCATCCAGGCCAAACATCGCATTCAGCACGAAAATCAGCGGAATAAAAATCAGTCCCTGGCGGCAGATCGTAAGAATCAGCGACGGAAGCGCTTTTCCCATTCCCTGGATCGTATTGATGCAGAGGAATAAGATACCAAGGAGTGGCGCAGAAAGCTGGAGGGCAACCACCATCTGAATACCATACTGGACAACTTCCGCATCATTAATAAACATCTGAATCATTGTCTTTCTTGCGACAATCATAATCAATGTCAGAATCGTTCCCATAATAACCGATACAAGTCCTGTAAATTTGAATACCGACATCAGGCGTTTCTTGTTGCGCGCTCCATAATTATAACCGATCAGCGGCTGGATTCCCACGCAGAGACCAATCTGCAGCAGGACAACAAGCATATTGGATTTCATCGCAACACCCATCGCCGCTACCGGTGTGTCACCGTAGCCGACCAGCGCCTGATTCAGGATAATATTGGCAAAGCTCATCAGGATATTATTTAAGGAAGCCGGAATACCGATTCCTGCCACGCCGGAAGCGATTCCATCTCCCATCTTAAAATCACGGAAATGAATCGACAGTGTCGATTTTCCCCGCAGATAATAAGCAATATAGTAAAGACAGGCCGCAATATTGCCGATGATCGTCGCAAGCGCTGCACCGGTCACTCCCCAGCCAAGCACCAGGATCATGATCGGATCCAAAATAATATTTACTACGGTACCTATCAGGTTTCCGACCATCGATTCTCTCGATGCGCCTTCTCCCCGCAGAATATTCGCAAATGCAGTTGAAAACATAATAAACGGCGCGCGATTGCAATAATCGCCAGGTACTGTCTCGCAAAACCGATCGTATTTACACTGGCACCGATGAGATGCAGAATGGTTTCCATTCCAAGTACAGACAGGATAGCCACTATCACGCCCAGCCCCAGGGATCCATAGCAGCAGAATGAACTGATATGACATGCCCGATCTTTATGGCGTTCTCCCAGTGCTCTCGATATCGCTGAGCTGCCGCCGATACCGAACAGATGGCCTAATGCCATAAAAATCATAAAGACCGGCGTTGCCAGCGAAACTGCCGCCACCTGCAGCGGATCCTTCGTCTGACCGATGAAAAATGTATCCGCCATGTTATAGATAACAACCACCAGCATGGAAATCATGGTCGGAACCGCCATGGTTGCGACCGCCTTCGGTACGGGTGTTTTTTCAAATAAATCCGTATTTGTTTTCATTTGTCGTAACTCCTCTCTTTCTATATTTGTTGTATTCTTTACAGTCACATTCTCGCGCCGAGCGCGGTCGCTTGCGACATGTTTCTGCTTTGCGCAAGTGCACATCATTGGCACGTTAGTGCCTTTTTGTGTAATAGGGGATTCCAAGGAATTTCCTATTACATAAAAATACAGGCACTTCTGCCTGCTGTGTAAAAGACCAACTCTTATTTATAAACACTTAATTTTATCATAAACACCTATTTTGTCAACTATTTCCGTATTAAACTTATCTTAAAACCCAGCTTAAAAATTGTCTTTTGGAATTGTCTTTGGAAGTTGCAAAAAAGCGCTTTCTGGGATATGATGGAAACTAGAAAATTATGAATTTCATACCGATGGAGGATTTTTACTATGTCTAACAATTACGCAGGCAAATTTGTAAGTGCTGAGACCGCCGTCAAGGCCGTTCAACCGGGCGACTGGGTGGATTATGGCTTTGGCGCTGGATTTCCGGAGCTTCTCGACCGTGCGCTGGCAGCACGCAGGGATGAGCTGACCGATGTCAAGATCCGCGGTGGTTTAGTCATCCGCCCGCGCATCGAGGTTGTCGAAAGCGACCCGGATCAGAAAGCATTCAGCTACTACAGCTGGCACATCGGCGATTATGAGCGCAAGCTGCAGACCCGTGGGCTCTGCAAGTTTATGCCGATGATGCTGCGTTCCCTGCCGGAAATGTACCGCCACCACATTCGCGTGGATGTTGCCTTTGTACCGGTTTCCAGACCGGATGCGGACGGCTGCTGCGGACTGGGTATTTCCAACTATGCATGGCGCACCATCTTTGAGAATGCGCGCACCGTCATCTTCGAGATCAATGAGCGCCTCCCGCGCTTACAGGGCGTCGATGGTTCCCACCGTGTCCACCTCTCAGAGGCAGATTTCATCGTCGAGGGCGAGCATGAGCCGCTTCCGATCCGCACCTACCGCGATCCGAGCGCCGTTGATATTGAGATTGCCAAACGTGTCGTTGAGGAGATCCCGGACGGCGCTGTCCTTTCCCTGGGCGTCGGCGGCGTTCCGTTTACCGTTGCCAATATGCTGGCACAGTCCGACAAAACCGACCTCGGCTGCCACACCGGCACCATCAGCGATGCTTTTTTAGCCCTCCATAAGGCTGGCAAGCTGACCAACAAGAAGAAGGAAATTGACAACGGTTATTCTACCTGGAACCTTGCCATGGGCTCTCAGGAATTATATGACTGGCTGGATAATGAGCCGCAGCTCTTCCATCCGGCTGACGTCGATTACGTCCACTCTCCGTACCGCATCGGTGAGATGAAAAATGTCATCAGTATCAACGGTGGTGTCGAGCTGGATCTGATGGGACAGGAAAATGCCGAGTCTGCCGGCACCCGACAGCTCTCCGGTATCGGCGGACAGATGGATTTCCTGGAGGGCGCATTCCGCTCCGAGGGAGGCAAGGGCTTTATCTGCCTTGCTTCCACCCACAAGAAAAAAGATGGCTCCTTAAAATCCAACATCGTACCGTTCATTCCGGGCGGCAGCACCGTATCTGCACCGCGTACCATGATTCAGTACGTGGCGACCGAATACGGTATCGCAAAACTGACCGGGCTTACCTTAAAAGAACGAGCGGATGCCATGATCGCCATCGCACACCCGGATTTCCGTGATGAGCTGCGCCGGTATGCGGAGGAGAATTTTAAATAAAAATTGGAAAGATACATCGGAACCGAAACATCAACATTCCATGTTATCTTTGATTCTTTGAAAACCAGAATTTTCAACATAGAAAAGCCGTAACCTTATACTTTCGCTCATGAGTTTAATCCCATGGGCGAGTATATCTGATTACGGCTTTTTATTTTTTATGCCTCTTTCTTCGCCCCTATAACAACCATAACCACCATAAACCGGCAGACCAGAATAATCATAGACGCAAAGAGCTGCCACAGCGCGATATGCAGAATCAGGCTGACTGCGTACCCACACAGTGCTGCTCCCATTACCATAGCATATCCACAGCACAGTTCGGAGTGATAGGAATGTCTGGGCGAACCTGCGGTGTAGCTTTCCATCAGTCCATAGAGCACCACATATTCCAGCATACACGGAATCAGCGACCAGATGGTTCCGTCCGGCCGCCTCCAGAACATGGACAGGAAGCTAGAAAAAGCAGTCACCAGCACAAGCGCCGCCCCTGCTGCCCGGTACACTCTCATCTCTTTTACATCCATCTGGAAAAATCCCGCCTGCCGCTCTTTCTGGAGAATCCCGATATATAAAATCAGAAACCCGATGCAGGGCGGCAGCAGCATCACATGGAACAGATTAATATGAATCGAAGCAAGAATCAGACCGGCTAAAATCTTATGATCTCCCGTTTTCACTTAAATGCCTCCTCTTTCAGCAGATATTTCCACACATCAATAAAGCGAAGCTCCCTTCTCTTCCTGTATTCATTTTCAAATGAAAGAACCTGCTCCCCGCCATCTTTGCCGATATATGAAAGCACTGCAACTCCTGAATGAAATACCTGCGGCGACTGGTCTTCCTCTTTGCCAATCCAATGGCTCTGGAACGTCAGGACATCACCCGTTTTTACTGTCAGCCGTTTCGGATCTTCCCCTTCTTTTTGGGCTGGGATAGGCTCTCCATTTAAGGTCATCGAAAAATTTTCCATCTCCCCGGCTGACGCAATGCAGCCTTTTACTTCGATGGTTCCATCTTTCTGAACGGTGTAAACCTGTGTGGCCGTTCCATCTGAATTGGCGCTGGAACTTGGATTTTCCAGGGCGCTCCCGCCCTCCGGATTTGCAATCAGTACCAGATTACCAATTTTTACGTCCGCTGTGTTTCCATCTGAATAGAGCACCTGCGCCCGCGTCAGGATTCTCCACTGACTGATCCCGTTATGCTGCGGATCTTCAATCGAAAGCGTAGCATCCAGGCGATGAAGCGCATACTGTCCCGCTGACTGGACTGTCTCCCGCATTTCCTGCATTTGAAGTTCAGGCAACTCTGAAAAACGAATTTCTCTCACACAGATCTCATCCGTCACATCCGTCAGATAGGCAAAATTTACCTGTGTATACCATACATCCGAAGTTTCATCTGTCTCATCCACACTTTCTTCCCCCAGTGCATACAAAGACACTGTATTCTCCAATCCCATATCCGCATTCAGGTCTTTCACACCTTCGTCTAAAACTCCAACTTTCACATCGGAATCGGTACTTTCTTCTTCAAGCGCCTCACTTGACACAGATGAAACGATTCCATCCTCCGAAGTTTCTACTCCGTCCAGCCCACAGCCCAGATAAGCCGACTGGCTGTAGTGCAGAAACAGCGGTTCTTTCAGCCGGAACGTATACTGGGCGATCAGACCCGCCAGCAGACAAATAAGCGCCAGCACCAGCCAGATACGCACGATCATCCGCTCCGGGTGTTTCCGAACTGTTTTTGCCTGTTCTTTTACTTCCATGAGTTCCCCGCTTTTCTCATTTTTCTCTATCATAAAAAGGCCACCCACCTGTCTGTATAAGTTGTTCTCTTTGCAACATTATACCTTTTTACAGGTGGGTAGTCTTTTCTATTTTCTTACAATTTATAGCCTTCTTTTTGAAAATTGCAAAAGCACGCAATTCGTAGCAATTTGGCATCCGCATTCACTGCCTTAACTTCTCGCCTGTCCCATCGATAACATTCGCAACGCTTTGTTCAATTCAAGCACAGCCTATAACCATATCGATCCGAAAGACCTTCCAGAAAGAGAAAGCCGCCGCTGACAGCCTTGATGAATCGGTATCGATCCACTCAGCCGCCTGCGGCGGTTTTCTGCTTATTTATATAAGAATATCATATTTTTGACCGAAACGGTAAGCGCTTCTTTTATTTTCGGCATTTCGCGCATAGGCAGGCGATTCTGTTTTGTCTATATTTTACAACCAAATCGCAGACAATTCTGGGCTCAATCCAATGCCCCATCCAAGCCTTCCAATCAGCTTTATGCACTCTCATAGCCATTTACGCACCTACATTACATCTGCCATTATTCAGCTTCTGCCGCTCTCGCCTCCACTTCTCTCTTCTGTACATCGCCCGGAGCCTGCTCGTAGCGGCTGAACTCATAGGAGAATTCACCGATACCGCCGGTCATGGAACGAAGGTCGGTGTTATAACCAAACAGCTCGGACATCGGGATATCTGCCTCGATGATCTGTTTGCCGTGATGGTTGGAGTTCATACCGAGAACACGACCTCTTCTGCGGTTCAGATCGCCCATAACGTCGCCGGTGAATTTATCCGGAACGGTTACTTTCAGAGATGCGATCGGCTCAAGGAGAACTGGATTCGCTTCCATGAACGCTTTCTTGAATGCCAGCGTCGCTGCCATCTTGAATGCCATCTCGGAGGAATCAACCGGATGATAGGAACCATCTAACAGGGTTGCTTTCACACCGACAACCGGATATCCAGCCAACGGACCCTTCTGTACGCATTCCTGAACACCTTTCTCAACTGCCGGGAAGTAGTTCTTTGGAACGGCACCGCCAAATACCTTTTCTTCGAATACATACGGTGTCTCCAGATCGCCGGACGGCTCGAAGGACATCTTAACATCGCCGTACTGTCCATGTCCACCAGACTGTTTCTTATATTTGCCCTGTGCTTCTACTTTCTTGCGAAGTGTCTCGCGGAATGCAAATTTCGGTTTGCTGAGCACAATGTCTACTTTATATCTTGCCTGCAGCTTGCTGACAACAACTTCGAGCTGCTGCTCGCCGATGCCGTAAAGTAAGGTCTGACGGTTCTCGGTATCGCTGACGCTTCTGAGTGTCAGATCTTCGTCCATCATCTTCGCCAGTGCACTGGAGATCTTGTCCTCATCGCCTTTGGTCTTAGCTGCGTATGCCATGTAGGTATACGGGGTAGAAATCTTCGGTTTGTGGTATACAATCGGAGCCGTGCGGACTGCGATGGTATCGCCGGTCTGAGTAACGTTTAATTTGGCAACCGCGCCGATATCGCCCGCCTTTAATTCCGGAACCTCGATGACATCCTTGCCGCGGAGAACATATACTTTCTGAACTTTCTCTTCAGCATCTTTGTTTACATTGTAGATAACGGTATCTGGTTTTAAGGTACCGGTACAAATCTTCATCAGGGAGTATTTGCCGATGAACGGGTCAACCACAGTCTTGAAAACACGTGCCGACAGGGATACATCGTCATTATATTTAGCGGTAAAGCGCTCTGCGGTCGATACATCGACACCGACACACTCGAACTTGTCCGGTGACGGGAAGTATTTATCGATCGCCTGCAGCAAATATGCGAAGCCCTGTGCATTGATGCCGGAACCCATCATAACCGGAACGATGTTGCCCTCACTTACGTGCTCGCGCAGCGCCTGTGCGATCTCTTCCTGTGTAAATTCTTCACCGGAGAAATAGCGCTCCATATATTCTTCACTCGTCTCTGCCACTGCCTCGATCAGCGCATCACGGATGATGCCGAGGTTCTTCTTGGTGTACTCCGGAATCTCGCATTTCTCATATTCGCTTAAATGAGTGAAACGGCGGCCTTCCATCTTTACCGCATTGACAAAGCCGACAAATTTTTCATTTTCACGGATCGGCACCTGGAACGGCGCGATCTTACGGCCAAACTGTTTCTCCAGTTTTAAGATCAGCTCACGGAAGCTTGCCTGATCGTCATCCATGTTGGTAACGAAGAACAGGCGCGGCAGGTTGTACTCTTCACAGAGTTCCCATGCCTTCTCGGTTCCGACTTCGATGCCAGCCTTGCAGTTTACAACGATGATTGCTGCATCTGCTACACTGATAGCTTCCTCTACTTCTCCCACAAAATCAAAATAGCCAGGGGTATCTAACAGGTTAATCTTGATCGGTCCATCTTCTCCCTGATACTCCAACGGAATCAGCGTGGTGGAGATAGAGAACTGTCTCTTGATTTCTTCTTTATCATAATCGCTGATGGTGGTTCCTTCCGGAACTTTTCCCATTCTCTTGGTAGTACCTGTTACCAGTGCCAGCGCCTCTGCTACCGTTGTCTTGCCGGCACCGCCGTGCCCCAGTAACACTACATTGCGGATTTGTTTTGTTCCATACACGTTCATAGTTAAGTCCTCCCGTCTATTTATTTTGATGTTTTTTTCTTGTATTTTAACCTCTGTTCATATTGTACAAGAAAATAGAGAAAATTTCAAGCAAAACAACACCTTTATACAAAATTTATTCGTTTTATTTTGAAAAGCATTGAAAATGCGACAATTTCCCTGTTCAAAGGCGGTGAAATCAATCGCATTTTCGCAAATTTAGTAATAAACAGATGTAAAAAAATTTCTTTTTCACTTCAACGCGTAAAATCGTTGACAAGTGACTTGTTCTATTCTACAATAATTTCTAGTTTCATTTTTTACTATACTACCTATGAAAGAGAGCGTAATTGCTATGAATACACCGATTAATCATCTTACCGCCGGTTTCATCGGACTCGGTCTGATCGGCGGCTCTATCGCCAGAGGTTTGAAACGCAGCGCCCCGGATATTCAGATCATGGCTTATATGCGGACCCGCGAAAAATTGGAACAGGCACATGCAGACGGCATTGTTGACCTGATTCTGGACGGCGTGGACGAGCATTTAAGCGAGTGCGACATCATTTTCCTGTGCACACCGGTTGAATTTAATGAATCCTATCTGCGCCAGATCCGGCCGTTCTTAAAGGAAGGCGCGGTTGTGACTGACGTCGGAAGCACCAAGACCAGCATTCATGAGACCGTTGCCGCGCTTGGCATGGAAAGCTGCTTCGTCGGCGGACACCCGATGGCTGGCTCGGAAAAGACCGGCTACGAGAGTTCAACCGACCATTTGCTGGAAAATGCGTACTATATCATTACCCCGACGCCGCACACCCCGGCTTCCTACACCGACCGTATGGTGGAGGTGGCAAAGGCGATCGGTGCGCTGCCCCTGGTGCTGGATTACCATCGTCATGATTTCATTGTCGCGGCGATCAGCCATCTGCCGCACCTCATCGCCTCCAGCCTGGTCAACCTGGTACACGACTGCGACAGCGAGGATCAGATGATGAAACGGCTGGCTGCCGGAGGTTTCAAGGATATCACCCGTATTGCCTCCTCTTCTCCGGTCATGTGGGAACAGATCTGCATGACGAACACAGGCAATATCACTGAGGTGCTGGATCGCTACATTGATTCCCTGACGACATTGCGGGAAGAACTGTCCGACCACCAGTCTAGAGCCATCTACCAGCTGTTTGAGTCCTCCCGCGACTACCGGAATTCGTTTGCAGAAACTCCAAAAGGATCGATACAGCCGGAATACGCCTTCTCCGCCGACGTGGTGGACGAACCAGGTGCTATCTCCATCATTTCCTCGATCCTCTCCGGCAAAGGAATCAGTATCAAAAATATTGGCATCAGCCACAACCGTGAGCATGGCGAGGGCGCGCTGCGGATCAGCTTCTACGACAAGGCTTCGATGGAAGCGGCGTGGGCGCGTTTGAAGAAATACAATTACACGCTGTTCGCGTAGACTGCAATGTATGTTTCAAACTTAACTTTCAACATTAATGTTTAGGCAGGTACAACTATGAACTCAATGAAATTTACCCATACATCTTCTCTCCGGGGCGAACTGACCGTTCCGGGAGACAAGTCCATCTCTCACCGCAGCGTCATGTTCGGCGCTCTTGCGGACGGACTGACCGAAATTCACGGCTTCCTGCAGGGCGCAGACTGTCTCTCCACGATCTCCTGTTTTTCCAAAATGGGAATCTCGATCGAAAATCAGGGCGAGACCGTTCTCGTCCACGGACGTGGACTGCACGGGCTGACTGCCCCAGACTCCGTTTTAGACTGCGGCAACAGCGGCACCACAACGCGCCTGATCTCCGGCATTCTCTCGGCCCAGAAATTTGACACAACACTGACCGGCGACGCTTCCATCCAGAAACGTCCGATGAAGCGCATCATCGATCCTCTCTCTCAGATGGGCGCAAAGATCGAGAGTGTCAATGGAAATGGCTGCGCGCCGCTCCATATCACCGGCTCACCACTGCACGGCATCCATTATAATTCTCCGGTTGCCTCCGCCCAGGTCAAATCCTCGATTCTGCTGGCAGGTCTGTATGCCGACGGAGAAACCCGCGTGACCGAACCTTACATTTCCCGCGATCACAGTGAACGGATGCTGTCCGCATTCGGCGCAGACATCCACACAGATGGAACCACCGCGATTTTACAGCCGGCAAAACAGCTCTATGGACAGAAAATTCTGGTTCCGGGCGATATCTCCTCCGCTGCCTTCTTTATCGCAGCCGGACTCATCGTACCGGATTCAGAAATCTTAATTAAAAATGTCGGTATCAATCCGACCCGCGACGGCATCCTGCGCGTCTGCAAGGCGATGAACGCGGACGTCGAACTTCTCAATGTAAACACCGCCTCCGGCGAACCGACCGCCGACCTGCTCGTCCGCTCCGGTAAGCTGACCGGAACCACGATCGAGGGCGCGATCATCCCGACTCTCATCGACGAGCTTCCGGTGATCGCTGCGATGGCGTGCTATGCCGAGGGAACCACCGTCATACGCGATGCCGCGGAACTGAAGGTAAAAGAGTCAAACCGCATTGCTGTCATGGTAGAGAATTTAACCGCTATGGGCGCGGATGTGACCGAGACCGAAGATGGCATGATCATCCACGGAGGCAAGCCGCTGCACGGTGCTGTGATCGACAGCAAGAAGGATCACCGCATCGCCATGACCTTCGCCGTTGCCGCACTCGGCGCTTCCGGCGAGACCGAAATTCTGGATGCAGACTGCGTGAACATCTCCTATCCGGGATTCTATGGGGATCTGGAACGGCTGTGTAAATAAAATGTGACTATGCATATTTGAGACAAAAAGGGCAGGAAAAGCTTCAAATCGCTTTCCTGCCCTTTTCTTTTGTCCTACTGCCCATATTTCGCAAAATACCGATCCAGCACCTGTCTTGCGATCGGCGCAGCGACCGCACCGCCGGAACCGGACTCTTCTGCCAGCACGCAGATCGCCACCTTCGGCTTGTCTGCCGGAGCGAAACCGACAAACCAGGAATGTGTCTCCTTACCTGTCTCAAACTCGGCGGAACCGGTTTTTCCGGCCACCGTATAGGATGCCCCCCGCATCGCGGAACCCGTACCAATCTCGACCACCTGGCTCATGAGATGCGTCAGAAACTGTGCGTCATTCGCAGACATCAGGGTTCCATAGGCGGACGGAAGGAACTTCTTGACCGTCTGACCACCCACATTTTCAACATGATCGATCATATATGGCTTCATCAGCGTGCCGCCGTTGGCAATCGCCGATACGATCATCAGGTTATGCAGCGGCGTAATCTGGGTTTTTCCCTGTCCGATCGCGGTCTGAAGCTTTTCCCAGTCATCCGAACTGCCGTCGAGCGAAAACGTGCTCTGGTTGTACGGAAGTGTGTACGGAAGCTCCGAATTAAAGAGCATCTGATTTGCCAGCGCCCGGAATTTTTCTGAATTAATCTGCATTCCAATCTCCGCAAACGCACCGTTGCAGGAATTGGCAAATGCCTGAATCAGGTTCTGCGCCCCGTGTGCCGTCCCGTGGTAACATTTAATCGTATAATCGCCATTCTGGTAAGAGCCATTACAATTATACACATAGTCCTGCCAGGTATTCGGGTTCTCTTTCATATATTCCAGCACCGTCAGCATCTTGAACGTCGATCCCGGCGGATATAAGCCCTGCGTCGCGCGGTTGACTAACTGCGCCTTCGTATTGTCCGGCGATATCAACTCTGCCCAGCGCTCATCGACGAGATTCGCATTGAAATTCGGCTGGGAAACCATCGTTAAAATCTTTCCCGTATCCGGTTCCATGACGATCACCGCACCCCGGTGTTTTCCGATCGCGTCGGATGCCGTCTGCTGCAGATCCACATCGAGCGTCGTAATCACATTGTCGCCCAGATTTTTCTTCCCCTGAAATTCATTGATCGTTTTCTCAATCAGATTCACATGGGAGGAAAGCAGGTAGAAATTCGCCAGCGACTCCAGACCTGTTTTTCCATTTTTGCCAGAATATCCGACCGAATGGACAAACAGATAATCATACGGATAATAGCGTTTCTCGCTTCCGTCACTTGCAACGTTCGTCTGCGCCAGCACCGTTTTATCATTGCTCATAATCGAACCGCGGGTCACCCGGTCTGAGAGGAGATCGAGTCTCGCATTATAAGAGCTGCCGATCACATTTTCACTCTTAAACTGGATAAACCAGCCAAAATAAACGGCCATCGCGATAAAGAGCGCCGCAATCCCATAGGTCAGCCACAGAATATGACGGTTTGAACGCGCTCTCGCATTTTCAGTTCTTTCCATTTCATCCTTCTGCCTCATCAAGCTGCTGCTCCTCCTCTTCTTCCTCATTCCGTTTCAGGACATATAGTCCCTGTATCACGCCAAACAGGATAAATGTGCTGAGAATCGAACTGCCTCCATAACTGACAAGCGGCAGCGTCACGCCGGTGGACGGAATAAACTTGGTCACGCCACCGATCGTCAGGAACACCTGCACCACATACTCAATTCCCAGACCAAACGCGATCAACTTGTAAAATAATGCCTGCATCCGGGTCGCAATCAGCATAAACTGCATGAAGCAGCCCAGACAGATCAGGAGAATACAGAGCGCATAGATGCCGCCCAGCTCCTCCGAGATCGCCGCGAAAATGAAGTCCTTCTCGACAACCGGGATCTTCTTCGGCATCCCCTGGTAAAGTCCCATGCCAAACCAGCCGCCTGTGCCGATCGCAAAGAGCGCCTGCGTAACCTGATATCCTTTTCCTGCAATGTCACTCCACGGATCCTGCCATGCTTCCACTCGGACACGCACATGCGAAAACAGCTTATACGCCAGCATCGCAGCCGCACAGCCGCTTCCAAGACCGCCTGCCAGATACAGCCAGTTGGAGGTTGCAATAAACAGCATCAGGACATAGGCGAGGAAAAAAATCAGCGCACTTCCCAGATCCTTGGATAACACCAGAATCAACACGTGCGCCGCCGCCACGCCGGTCGTGATCGCCACATTTTTAAACTCCGTTGAGCGGTAAAACATCGTCGCCACGAAGAATACAAAGCTGATCTTAACAAACTCGGACGGCTGGAACGAAAATCCGCCGATACTGATCGAAAGCTGCGCGCCGAAGCTGGTATTGCCGATCACACAGACAACCAGCAGCAGCGCCAGACCTATCAGGCCGTACACCCACGGTATCTTAGCGAGCTGCCAGGTTCTATCTATCACATATGGTATAATCATTGTGATAACCGCTGCAACTGCCATGATGATAAACTGGCGGACCGCCTTGTCCATCGAGATGCGCGTCAGCATGATAAAACTGGTGCACAGAAGCATACACGTGTTGTTCAGCAACAGTCTCGACGCATTCCGGTAAAACAGCCGGTATAAGAGCTGGTACAGGACAAAAAAGACAAGCTGCGCGCCGAAAAACAGCACAACTGCCTCATCCTCGGTTTGTAGATAAATGATCGTACCCGACAGAAGAAATATCAAAAACAGCGGTACATTCTGCAGACGGCAGAGCCGGAGTTTCGACTCGTCATCCGGCAGTGAAAAAAAGCGGAAATTGTAATATGTATAAATCAGTATCAGCAATATCATCAGATACCTGGACATCGTTGTCACAAGATTTATCATGTTGATCCTCCTTTTCATGTGTACCCGGAAGATTCCCGGTACACACGCTACTCTACGCCCCTCTTAAAATGACCTCTTGTAAATTCGCCCTCCAGCTCCACCGGTTCCTGATGGAGGAAGGTCTTCACGTAGGCATCCAGCACTTCCCCGGTCTGTGCCGCACTCTCCGACGTAAATGCCAGACGCAGCACCTCCGGCTGCAGGCGGTCTATCTGCTTTTTATCCTTCAAAAGCGACAGGGGGCTGGAATTGTAGATCGTATTGCAGCAGAAGCGGCACTGGTTCCTTACCGGAAATACCTTCTTTTTGCGATCCCGCAGATACAGATATTCCGGACATTTACTGCATCCTTCCACGGTTTTCCGGATGCACTGGGCGGTTACCATGACCGGGATCGAGCCATATACGAGAAGTTCCCGTTCCCGGCTGTCGCGCGCCTCCAACTCCCGGCTGTTGAGCTCGACCGGAAGGGTAAAACGCATCGAAAGCTCCGGCGCCATCTCCCGCACAAAATCCTCCGCCCGGTGATTCATCGTATAAATACCATAATCCATCACAAGCGGGATGGAAATCTTCCACTCGCGCACCAGTTCCAGCTCTTCCCATGCCCGGATGACAAGACCGTCAAATCCCGCCGATTCCAGCCTGGAACGATGTGTTTCAAAATATTCCTTTGCCCGATCGCGGAAAATATGCGGCATTACCAAAAGGCACTGCTTGTCTGCCTCATGGCAGCGCGATACCCATTCGTTCCACTGTTCGGCGCCAAATTCAGCGCTATCCAGATAGATGGCTCCGACTTCCGGTACGGATAACGCCACTTTTAACTGTGCCGGGTGTTCGACCGAAACGTGGATGTGGTACAGAGCTGTTTTATTCCCTTTTTTATTCTCAAACAGCGTTTTCTGACTTTGTACAGGTAAATCTGCTGTGAGTTCAACGTCCTGAGCCGGGCTGGTTTTTTCTGATTCCGAACCTGTCTGGTTATTTTCTTCCAGATTCTTTTCTTCCGGATTTTGCCACCCTTTTCCTGTCCCGCACGCCCTATTTTCCGGTATCTCCCGGCGGTATGGACGCAGTATCTCCTCGGTAAGCTGCTCAAACGCAGAGCGGCGGAGTTCATTTAACTCCTGCACCGGCACAAAAGGCTGCCGCCTGTCTCCACTTCCAGATTTTCAAAATAATACGGCGTATTTCCCGTTTTTCCGAGCTGTTTCTCAATCCGTTCCTTGCTCATCGGCTGTTTCACTGCCGTCTGGACAACTGCTCCGATTCCGCCTGCCATCCGGCTTTCTCCCGTCAGCGGATCTTCGTATTGAAGCGTCAGCTGCAGCGGTTCGCCTTCACAGACACGCGCAAACCCCTGAACCGGTTCTTTTACCTCTGCTTCCACATACGTTTTGTCCAGATACTGGTAAAGTTCCCGGTTTTCCTGGCGGAATGCCGGTTTCTCATGGCAGACTACCATATCGCGTCCATTGTGCTCGGTATAATAGCCTAACGTCTGACCGCCGCGGTCAAACAGATCCAGCAGCTCCTTCCGGTCTTTCGGGTCAACCCGGTAACCTTTTCTGCCATTCTTTAAATATAAATCTACATATTTCCGGTACAGGCGCACCACGCCTGCCGTATAGCGCGGACTCTTCATGCGCCCCTCGATTTTCAAGGAATAAACGCCTGCTTCCAGAATATCCGGCAAAATATCCAGCGTACAAAGATCCTTGAGACTGAGCACATACTTGGAATCGCCCGGATTTAACACGCCATTTTCTTTCTTTTGTTTTTTGTTTTCATTCGGGTTGTTCTCATCCAGCCGCCGAAGGACATCAAACGGAAGCCGGCAGGTCTGAGCGCATCGTCCCCGGTTGCCGCTTCTGCCGCCGATCAGGCTGCTGAACAGGCATTGTCCCGAATAACAGTAACAGAGAGCCCCGTGAACAAAGCTCTCTATCTCCACGCCCGTCTCCTGATAAATGCGGCGTATCTCTTCCAATGAAAGTTCACGCGCTGTGACGATGCGGACCGCGCCCATTCTTGTCATAAGCGCCGCGCCCTCCGGTCCGGTAATCGTCATCTGTGTGCTCGCATGAACCGGCAAATCCGGAAAATGCTCCCGGATATAAGAAAATACGCCCATGTCCTGCACGATCACGGCATCCAGTCCCGCCTGGTAATACGGAAGCAGATAGTCGTATAAGTCATCCATCTCGTCTTCCTTTACCAGCGTATTGACCGTCATATAAAGCTGGCGCCCATGCAGATGCACGTAGTTGATCGCTTCCAGCATCCCCATTTCATCCGGATTTTCCGCATATGCCCTGGCTCCGAAACGGCTGCCGCCCATATAGACTGCGTCCGCCCCCGCTGCCACCGCCGCTTTCATGCTATCGAAGGAACCCGCCGGTGCCAGAATTTCCACCTTTTTTTTCATATCATTTCACCCACTATAACCGCAGAATTGCATCTTTCAGTTCCACCGTTCCCTGTCTCTTGGGAAATGGCTTCCGCTTCATATATGCCTCCACCTGTGCCTGACGGACAGCTGCCAGTTCCTCACGTGCTGCCCCTGCCTCCTGGAGGCTTTCTTCCAGATCTTTCTTTATCGTCTGTTTTTCCTGCTCCAGCTGACTCAGCTGCTCTTTTACACTTTGTTTTTCCTGTTCCGTCTGCATCAGACGTGCTTCCAGCTGCGTTTTTTCCGTCTGCACAGCTGTCGCCGCCTGTCTCGCTTCTTCAAGCTGTTGTTTGAGAATCTCCAGCTTGTCCTGCAAAGAAGCGATTTCACTCTGGGATGACTCGACCGCCAGACGCTGATCTTCTGCCTCCTGTTTCCAAACCTCTGCTTCTCCACGGAAATCGTTTGCTTCTTTCTTTGCATCCGCAATCTGTTCCAATGCCTCTTTCTTTGCAGCTTCTGCCTGCTCCCGGACTGTCTGCTCCACCCTGGCAGCGCGATCCTGGGCTGCTTTTTCCGCGGATTCCACGCGCTCCTGTACCTCTCTCTTCGCACGTTCAATCTGCTCCTGCGCTTCTTTTCTTGCAGACTCAACCTGTTCTTGTGCTGTTTTCTTCACAGCCTCGATCTGCTCCTGCGCTTCTTTTCTTGCAGACTCAACCTGTTCCTGTGCTGTTTTCTTCACAGCCTCGATCTGCTCCTGCGCTTCTTTTTTCACACGCTCGATCTGCGCCTGTACCTCATTTTTAGCAGCTTCCGCCTGCTCAGCTGCCTCTTTTGCCGCCTTCTTTGCTGTCTCCAGTTCTTCCTCGCTGACGGTGCGCTCATTGCGGAGACTCTCGAGTTTCATCTGGGTGCTGACCATCTCATGTTTCAGACGGTATGTCTCTTTTTCCATGCTCTCTTTGTCAGATGCAAGTGCCTTCGCACTCTCTTTTTCTTTAAAATAATCATCCGCCAGATTCAGATAAGTCATAATACTCTGGTAGTCTTCCGGCATTTTCAAAAATCCCGGCTGCGCCTTGAGCTGGAAAATCTTCCCATTCAGATACGTGGCAATCTGCTGTACATATCCTTCCGTCTCACTGCCGCCCAGGCTATACACTTTTCCATCAATTAATACATCTATATACTGTTTTGCCATCGCATTCTCTTCTTTCTATCTATTAATAAATATGGTTCGACGTTGTCACGTCACCCACACAGAAATACCACCTTCAAATCAATCAAATATCAAATCTCAGAAATACCGTTTTTTGCTTGATTCCAGGCATACCCGAGATGCCGATACGCTGCTTCGGTCGCCATCCGCCCACGCGGAGTCCGGTTGAGCAGACCGTTCATCAGAAGATACGGTTCATACACATCTTCCAGTGTCCCAGCATCCTCGCCCAGCGCTGCCGCCAGCGTCTCCAGTCCGACCGGACCGCCGGAAAACTTGTCGATAATCATATGTAAGATCGCACGGTCGTTGTTGTCAAGTCCCAGCTTGTCCACATCAAGGATATCCAGTGCAAAATCCGCGACTTCTTTCGTAATCACGCCGTTGTACTTGACCTGTGCAAAGTCCCTCACACGTTTTAACAGGCGGTTTGCCAGACGCGGCGTTCCTCTCGAACGTCTCGCAATCTCATAGGCCCCCGTCTTATCAATCTCCACATTCAGAACTCCCGCCGTCCGCAGGACAATCGTCTGCAGCTCTTCAGGCGTATAAAAATCCATCTTCTGCACGATGCCGAAGCGGTCGCGTAGCGGCGCCGTCAGAAGCCCCGCGCGTGTCGTCGCGCCTACCAGCGTAAATTTCGGCAGATCCAGACGAATCGAGCGCGCCGTCGAATCTTTTCCCAACATGATATCGATCGCATAGTCCTCCATCGCCGGATAAAGCACCTCTTCCACCTGGCGGTTTAAGCGGTGAATCTCATCCACAAAGAGGACGTCTCCCTCCTGGAGCCCGTTGAGAATCGCCGCAATCTCCCCTGGTTTCTCGATTGCCGGACCGGAAGTAACCTTCATACGGGTTCCCATCTCATTGGCGATAATGCCGCTAAGTGTCGTCTTTCCCAATCCCGGCGGTCCATAGAAAAGAACATGGTCAAGCGCCTCGCCGCGGGATTTCGCCGCATGGATAAATACCTTTAACGTCGATTTGATCCGCTCCTGACCGATATATTCGTCTAAGGTCTGCGGGCGGAGACTTCCCTCAATCCGCTTATCCTCCTCCGTCACCTCGGTTGTAATCGTCCTTCTGCTCATACTTGTTTCCTGTCTTTCCTGTTTTTCTCTCTCATTCAATTAAGCCATGACAGTTCCATTTTCTCATATCTGCCACACATTCCAAATTTTCATCTGACGCACAAGCACCACTATTTTTTATGATCCTGCAATTTCGAATGTCCGACACATAGGTTGTTTTACAAAAACGCCAGATATTTCAGTGATGCCTTCAATACCGCCTCGGAATCCATCTCTTCCGTCACATTGGCGCTCTTGACCGCCTTCACCGCCTCGGCATTCGTATATCCCAGCGCCACCAGCGCCTCCACGGCTTCCTTCACCGCATTGCCTGAAAGCCCGTTCCCCGCAGCCGGCGAAACCGCCGCACTGCCATCTAACAGCGGTGTCAGCAGATCCTCTGCCTGTACTTTATCCTTCAAATCGAGAATGATCCGCTGTGCCGTCTTTGCCCCAACGCCCGGTGCACGGGAGATCGCCTTCGCATCCCCAGTCATAACCGCAAGACGCAGATCCTCCGGACGCAGCGCCGACAAGATGCCAAGTGCCCCCTTCGGACCAATGCCGTTGACCCCCAGAAGCTGGCGGAACATCTCCAGATCCGAACGGCTTAAAAAGCCGTACAGGCTCATATCATCCTCCCGCACCTGCAGGTGCGTATATATCTTTACCTCTTCCCCGAGCGGCGGTAAAACTTCCAGCACCGACATCGGGACAAAAATCCCGATCCCCATCATGCCGGACTCGACCACGATACGGTCCTTTGCTTTCTCCGCCAGGATGCCTTTTACATACGAAATCACGGTAAATTCCTTCCTTTTCTCTCTGGTTCAAGATCTGGTTCAAACTAAAAAAAGAACGCTTCAAAATGCCTCCAAATCTTCTTTTCAGTATACCATAGCACAGTTTTCATTGCAAGGAAAGTGCGGAATTTCGAACATATATTCTGCCCGGTTGATTGAATTTCATTTTTACACATTATCGGGAACCTATAAATGAAAAAGCTTTTCAATTGTAATATCAATGATTACAGTCAAAAAGCCTTTTCAAAGAATGAGAATTATTATACTATTTGCATTGTGCAGATATGCACACTCCTGCGCTTTCATCTCGGTAATTGAATTGCCGAGGATTCCCGCTTATTGTCCTAAATCCGGCTTATAAATACATTTCTTTTGGATTACTTGGCGCAAATCTGAAAAACCTTGGTAGAATCCGACTCCAATCGCTGCCATCAGTGCATCTCCATAAGCTGCCCCTATGTCTTCCTTTTGTCATTTTGCACAATAAGCCATTTTCTTTTTTGACAAGAAAAAGCAATTTTCACAGTTCTTTTTTACGAATCTTTCCGCTTTCAGTCTTTGGAAACTCCTTTAGAAAGACAAATTCGCGTGGAATCTCATAATCTGCCAGTCTTTCTGCCAAAAATTCCCGAATTGCCATATTGGTACAACCACTTTTTCCGCTGTCACTTCCGGCAATTTCTTCCCTTTCAGCTTCTTTCTCCCACACAATCCACACTTTCAGATAATCGCGCCCATGCTCATGGACTGCCTTCACTGCCGTCTCTGCCACTCCCGGAAATGTCCGCACCGCCTCTTCGATCCGGAGGGATGACACTTTTCTCCCATTTATGTTGCAGATATCATCATCCCTCCCATCAAAATAGAAGAGTCCCTCTGCATCTGTGTGACCGCAGTCCCCAATCACCGCGTCATTTCCAATTCCAAGAATTCCATACCGCGTTTTTACATGGAAATGGTCATTTTCAATCCAGACATCCACCTCTGGAAATGCACGGCCAACCAGCGTCGTATCTTCTTTCATCTCACTTCCACGGATATAGGTAATATAGTTCAGCTCGCTGGCGCCATAATACAATGTAATCTCCGCTTCGGGAAATGCCTTTTTAAACTGCACTGCCTCCGCACCGCCCATACTCTGGGAGCCGCTGACAAAAGAAATAATCCGGTAATTGACCGCCTGTTCCCGCTCATAGATACGCCGCAGCGCCCGCAGCTTGACAGGAATCAGATAGACGCAGGTCGCCTGTTCTGCCTCGATCATCCGCTTCCAGAGGCGCGGATCAAAGGAATCCGCCGCAACGACGCTTCCGCCGGACGCAAGCTGCGCCATATAAAGGTTCAGGTTGCCCGTAAACGCCAGGCTCCCCTGCATAAACGTAATGCTTCCCTCTCCCATTTTGAAAATCTTATTCTGAAGCTTAAAAAAATCGTGCCAGCTTTCAAAGGAGCGGAACAATACTTTCTGACGACCGGAGGTCCCGACGTCATCACACCCATATATGCCCCTTCCGGAGGTGTCACGTCACGCAATTCATCGGAAATTTTTACATCGGACGGTGCAATCACCGGAACCGTATTTCCGTCTCCATATGCCAGAAACTGAATAAGCTGATGCGCGATCGTCGGTTCCTGGATCCAGTGGATGTGACGTTTTCCCTGTTTTTCTTCTATCTCTTTCGGATGTTTCCTTACACGTTCTGCCGCCTCGATGAGCTCCCCGAACGTATAGCGCTCTTTCTCCGTGATCAGGGCTTCCCACTCTGGCGGGTATGCCCGGAGCGCATCCAGATATGTATTTATACATTGTGTCTGTATTTCTTTCATGATTAATTCCTGTCTTTTACTTATTTTTATATAGAACTTTTTACCAATCTGAGCTTTTAAATTTACCACATTTACTTTTTATATCATTCAAACACTGTCTTCATCTACTTCATTACTTTCTCCACCAGAATACTGCTTCCGATCCCTCCGGCGGCTGCCACGCAGCACATTCCCAAATGCCCATTTTTATATTCCAGTGCTTTCATCAGATGCAGCAGAATCATTGCGCCGGAGACTCCATATGGATGCCCATAGGCAAGTGCCCCGCCCCAGATATTATAACGGTCTTCAATCCCCGGAAATGCACGTTCAAATAGAACATCAATAACGGCAAACGCTTCATTGACCTCAAAAGCATCGATCTCCTGATAAGAATGCCCCGTTTTTGCAAGTATCGCCTTAGCAGCGCTGACGGCTGATTTTGGGCTCATCATCGGATCATCCCCGATCGCTGTACCAAACCGGAAACGGCATTCTGCTTTCCGTCCCTGTTCCCGCAAAAACCGTTCCGAACAAAGTACCACAAATGCTGCGCCATCGTGCATCAGGCACGCATTTGCCGCCGTGATTTTCGTGCCATTTGGAAGCAGATACGGCAGGCGGTCGATCAGACGCTGGCTCATTGTCGGACGGATTCCCTCATCCCGGCTGCTGCCGTCGATGGAAACCGTTATATCCTCCAATATTCCCTCTTTGCGCGCCTGCGCCGCCCTCTTATGGCTCCGGAGCACCCAGGTGTCCATCTCTTCCTTAGAGACATTTTCCCGGATCGCAGTCTCCTCCGCGCCCTCTAACATAACCTGCTCGCCGCGCTTTCCCGGCACAAACTGTGCAACCGTATACACCTTTCCACCGTCATACTCCGGATGGTTCGGGGACATCATGCGGTACGGTTGTACCGAAGAACTCTCCATTCCCCCGGCAATGACCAGATCCGCCATCCCGCTCTCAATCTTGGCTGCTGCCGCGCTGATCGCCTCCAGCGCCGACCCGCACTGCAGATCCAAAGTAACCGCCGGAATCCGCTCTGGAAACCCTGCCGAAAGTGCCGCCAGACGCGTGATATTGCCGCCTCCCCCGACCGCATTTCCTCCTATTATATAGTCGATCGCATCGGTTGGAAGCTCAAATCGCGAAACCACCTCCCGCAGCACCTCCGCCCCTAGCTTTTCCGCCGGGATATGACGGTACATTCCATCTTTCACCCCGATGTAACTGCGCAAACCGCCCAGAATATATACGTGATTCATACTTTTCTCCTGTTTTTCTTCTATTCATAATTAAAATTAAAGGGATGCGGCAACGGACTCCTCATGCCTCCTGGCTGCATTTCTGCACTAAAAGGCTGATTCTGTTCACTACCACATCCCATCTTTATTTTCTATCTAATTTCCAAATAAGCCCGTCCGCTTCAGCGCCTTTCCAAGTGCTACCGCTGCCACACACTTAACGATGTCCAGCGGAATAAACGGAATTATCGACTGCACGATAACTGCACCCCACGGCTGTCCGGTCACGTGTTTCATCCAGCCTGCACCGAATGCGTAAATCACCGGAATACCAACTACAATCAGGAACGCTGTCTGGAATGCAACATTTTTCCATTTCCGGCAAAACAGGGAAATCAGAAACGCTACAACCAGAAATCCGATATAGTAACCGCCGCTCGGTCCAAGCAGTTTTCCCGGTCCTGCGCTTCCGCCGCTGAATACCGGCACGCCGCATAAGCCTAACAGCAGCCAGCTCGCCATAACTAAAATGGTATCCTGTGGTGCAATCAGCAGACCGATCAGGTTGACAATCATCGTCTGCGCTGTGATCTTTGCATCCGAAAACGGAAGCGGAATCGCAATATACGAAGACACACTGATAAGAGCCAGCATCATCGCCAAAAGTGTAAGCCGCTTCGCGCTCCATGCGCCGTGTACGTTCACTGCACTTGTCTCTGAACTCATTATATATACCTCCTCAGTGATAAAATTCTAAGCCGTGTAATGCATTTTCCTATGAATCACACACAGAGAATCTTTGCTAGAAAAGAGTATATCGGAATTTCAGCGGATTGTCAACCTTGTTTTTATAAATGGTTTACATATGCACCCATAGCTCCTCTGCACCCACTTTATCATCGGCATCCCTATTTTTCTGTAATCGAAAGAATTTCCTTTCCCTCTTGCTTCGTTCTCAGATACACCGCGTTTCTTCCCTCCTGCCCCGAATCCGACAGATATACCTCCTCATCAGGACGAAGTGGGGCAAGAAAACGTACTTCCAGAGCGGTCTGTCCCTTCATCCAGCCCTTCTTCCACAGACGAAGCAGGCAGGCATTCATAACAAGAAACCCCGGCAGAACTGCCGCTTCTCCCTGATGGATCGGATTGGTATCTGCCGCCTCCCGGAGATATTCTTCCATCTGGCTGCGGCTAAATGCCCGCGTATCATCATCCTCACTTCCCAGTTCCGTAATTGCTTTCATGAGCGGCATTTTCTCTTTTTCCGGGACAAGGACGCTCTGGCGCGGTTTTACCAGCAGCACTTCCATCTCCTCATTTTCCCGTTCCTTTTCCTCCTCCGCTGCCGCTATGCGGACTCGGATTGCCGAGCGACCTTTTTTGATGATTTCTGGAGTTAATTTGGTATGGCAAAACTCATTCTCCCCCTGTTTGGGCTGCCAGTCCAGATGAAGTGTAGTTGTGCCTATCATCCAGCCCTCGTATCCTTCCAATGTGGAGAGAGCGCGCTCAAAGCAAAGAAGCTTCTTTTTCAATCTATCATTCACGGTATTTTCGACCTCTTCGTTATAAATTGTAAATCTGACTCGCATGCACTTTTCTCTGCTCATTATACTAGATCTGTTCCTGAATCACAATATCCGAATCTCCCGCGTCTCCCCCTGATCCACCGGAATAAATCGGTCTTTTAAGCCCGGCGTCAGCCAGATCGTGCCGCTCTCGTCAACCAGGACTGCCTCATAGTCCTGATGCGCCGCCGCTAACACGGTCACCGCCGCCGAATTGCCTGCCGGGATCTTCTTTTACCTTTCATACATATTCCTCCATATAATCTTTTGTAATATCTTACTCTCCGCACCGGATTAGGCATCCCTAATCCAATAAAATCTGTCAATTATTTAAGTCTGTTTAAAAATGAGAATTTTTTTCTGTTTGCTTCATTTCGTATATTTTTATCCTTTTCGCACATACTCCATCTGTAAACATTTTGTCCCATTCCAGTCCCTTCGCGGTCACTGATATTGGCTTCTCTGATAGGAGATTTACACGATGCAGATTTCTTCATCCATTGAAAATAACCGGACTTTTTTTCAAAAAAAGCTCCGACCGGACATCAGTTTTGATGTCGTAGATCGGAACCTGATGATCGGCGGACGCGATGCCTGCCTCTACTGTATTGATGGTTTTACCAAGGACGATACGCTTTTAAAAGTGCTGCAGGCGATGAGCAGCATTGAAACCGCCCAGATGCCTGACAATGCAAACGATTTTGCCGCCCTCTACCTCGCCTACGGCGAAATCGGGCTGGAAACGGATTCGGACGCGCTGATTATCCAGCTTCTCTCCGGTGTTCCTTTTCTTCTGATCGACGGGTATGCACAGGCACTCACAATAGACTGCCGCACCTATCCCGCCCGCGGAGTCAGCGAACCTGAAAAGGATAAGGTATTGCGCGGCTCGCGCGATGGTTTTGTCGAAACGCTTGTGTTCAATACGGCTCTGATCCGGCGGCGCATCCGCGATCCGAAGCTGCGGATGGAAATCATGAATATTGGGGAAAGTTCGCACACCGATATCGCCATCTGCTACATGGAAAACCGGGTGGACACCGAACTTTTAAACCGCATCCGCACCCGGATTCAAAAAGTGCATGTCGATGCCCTCTCGATGAACCAGGAAAGCCTTGCCGAATGTATTTATCCGCACAAATGGTTCAATCCGTTCCCAAAATTTCGTTTTTCAGAGCGTCCGGATACCTCCGCTGCCTCGATTCTGGAAGGAAATATCATCATTCTGGTGGACAATTCGCCATCCGCAATGATTCTGCCATCCTCTGTTTTCGATATCATCGAGGAAGCCGACGACTACTATTTTCCACCGCTGACCGGCACCTATCTGCGCCTGTCGCGGACGGTCATCTTTTTCCTGACCTTATTTCTGACACCGCTGTGGCTGCTTTTTATGCAGAATCCCGGCTGGATCCCGGAATGGCTCGCTTTTATCCGTGTCACCGACGAGATCCATGTGGCGCTGATCTATCAGCTCCTGATCCTGGAATTTGCCATCGATGGTCTGCGGCTCGCGGCAGTCAACACCCCCAGCATGCTGACGACACCGCTCAGTGTCATCGCCGGTATCGTGCTTGGAGAATACTCGGTCAAATCCGGCTGGTTCAACAGCGAGACGATGCTCTATATGGCGTTCGTCACGATCGCCAACTACTCGATGACGAGCTTCGAACTCGGCTACGCACTCAAATTCATGCGCGTCCTGCTCCTGATTCTGACCTTTTTCCTCAATCTCTGGGGCTTCATCGCCGGAACACTCATTGCCGTCGGCTGCCTTGTCTTTAACCGGACAATCGCCGGAAAAAGTTATATTTACCCGCTAATTCCATTTCACTGGAGTGAATTAAAAAAGCGGCTGCTCCGGAACCGGCTGCCGCATGAGGAGAAAAACGGGTAAGAATGTCGCATAAAATGTCCGCATACCCACAACTACCCGGATGGTTCCGGGTACTGGCTGTGGTTTATGCGGACATTTTAACTTCTATATCTATCTTCTATTTTTCTTTCTTATACACTACCTCTTTCAGCACCTCCAGCGCCTCCTCATACCGCTCTGCCCCCATCGAGGCACAGGACAACAGGAGCTTCGGATATCCCTCTTGAAAATGATGCTCCTGTTTTTCCAAAAGACTCCCGACCGACTCCACCGGGCGGACGGCGACGCCTGCCTGTGCCGCACGCCCGGCAATTTCCGCCGATGTAAGCGGGCTGTCAAGCTCCATGAGAACCAGAAAACCGGCATCGCCCAGATGCGTTCGCGCTTTTTCTCCAAAAATGCGCCGCACCGCATCACACAGACACTTTGCCTTTGCCGCGTACAATTTCTTGGACTTTCGGATCTGGCTTTCCAGATGTCCGTCCCGGATAAACTGGCAGAGGGCAATCTGCTCTGCCTTGGACGCCGTCTGGTTATAAAAACGCCCCCGCTCCTGATACCGTTTCAGCAGATCCGGCGGCAGGACCATGTAGCTCATGCGGATCGAGGGAAGAAGCAGCCTTGAAAATGTCCCCAGATACACGACGCCCCGCCCGCCGGAAAGCCCCTGCAGGGACGGTGTCGGGCGGTTATAATAGCGGAACTCACTGTTGTAATCGTCCTCAATAATCAGCATATCCTCGCGCGCCGCATCCTTTAAAAGCTTCATCCGGTCGCCCACCGGCATGACCTCGCCCCAGACTGTCATCTGCGATGGGGTCAGATAGCAAACACTTCTCCCTGTATGTCTCATCGCCTCTGACATCTGTTCGGATAACCCTGTTTTCATCTCTCTTGCACATACATCTGGCTTTTCTATTCCGCACAAATCCTTTTTTGAGGACTCAATCCTCCTATCATTACTTTCCCAATATTCTCTTATATCTCCGGTCCGAAACCCATAATCCTCAAAAATCTGGCGTCCCTGCCGGAACGACGGATTAAAAAACCATGCGCTGTCCCGCTCCCGCAGCATCGGGCACAAAATATGCAAGAGACTCTGCACACCCGCCCCTACTACGATACTGTCCGGCGTACAGATCACATTGCGGTGGCGCCCCAGATACGCACAGAGCGCCTCCCGGAATTCCCGCTCTCCCTGCGGTTCGCCGTAAGAAAGCAGCCGCTCATCCTGGCGCAGGGCGCTCTTGACATAGCGCCGCCATAAATCAAACTGGAAGCTCTCCCGATCCACATTTGAAGACGCAAAATCATACCGGATTTCCGGGCGTTCCTCCTGATGCGGCACACCGTGCTCTATTTCCTCCCGGTTTGCAGCCGCCAGCACCGCATCCGTTACATAAAAGCCGCTCTGCGGACGCGAAATGATATAGCCATCCGCCGCCAGCAGCATATACGCCGTCTCCACCGTCGTCCGTGAAAGCTGCAGCTGCAGGGAACATTTGCGGATCGACGGCAGCTTCGCTCCCGGCTTCATCTGCCCGGACACGATCAATTCTTTGTAATATTCATATACTCTCAGATACCGGCTCTGTCCCGGTTCGCTTAAATTCAGTTCCATCGTATTTCCTCTATCTATTTATGTAAACGGCGATGCACCGCATCGATCATCCGCATCATCCCATATCCCAGACAACCGCCCCTCTTTCCGTCTTCACAATATTTTTCATCTCCACCACTTGTCCCTCTTATATCCAACTGCCTTCCTCAATTATACCGTTTTCTCCTGCTTATAGGCAATCCCCAAAATTGAGTACTGTTACTGTTCACGCATACGTGCCCAGTAACGGAAATTCCGAGGAAGAAATCAAAGAGCCGCTTCTTCCTAAGTAAAGAAGAAATCCCCCCATGATTCCGGCTGAAGTTGGTCTGGCATACTGCAACAAGCTTTTCTTTTTGGAAAAGCAGTTCCGTGACCTTACTCCGGAAGAGCGAAAAGACAGATGTCTGGAAACAGAAGTGCCGGTATGGGAAAGCTTTTATGCATGGTTAGAACAACTCAATCCTGTAAAAAGAAGTAAGCTGGAAAAAGCTGTGATATACGCAAAAAACCATAAAGAAACACTGCCTGTTTAAGGCGAAGGATATCAAGGGGGCAGTGGACAATACGGTGGATTATTCATCGCTTACGATTTACTAATTTCTCTAAACCATCCCACATCCAATCAAATTAAAAAGAGACACGGCATAAATTATTCTGATAGATTTTACATCAGATTTCTTTATGCCGTGCCTTTTATGTTATCATAATGATTGCTACATACATATAGCAGGCTTCACCCTCCGTTATACACCGGATTCGCATTGATTTTCGGTACGAAGGCAACAGCCGTTCCGCAATTTTCACCATCCTCCCCCCATACTTCTTCATAGATCTGTCCGGCAGAAAATACCCAGGATGGATGTTTTGCCAAGTATACCAATGTTTCAAATTCCCGACGAGTCATAGAAATCAACTCACCGTTTCGGTATGCTGTTCTCTCCTTCAGCCGAAGCTCCAAGCCCGGAAAAACAAGAGTGTTACAAGGGTGGGATGTCACAATATGGTCAAATCCTGGCTCGACCGCAATAATCTCCATAATTCTACTGAGTATATATTCTTCATGGTCGGTAAGCGACAGTACCAGAAACTTGCCCATATTGTTCACATCCCTCTTTATTGATATTATTTTTGCATTACATTACGGGTTCATTTTTCATCTGTCGGATGCGGTATTCACCGCCATCGTCCCATCTGCATAGAAGTAGTACCACTTACCATCAATCTGCTTCCAGCCTCCGGCAAACATCATTCCGGTGACCTTGTCCAGCCAGTACCACTTCTGATCCTCGGAGAGCCAGCCCTTCACTGACTCCCCGTTTCTGTAATAGTTCCACTGTCCGCTGTCATTCTGCTGCCAGCCGTTTGCGGCCTGCGGGTCAATGACGATTTCCACAAACCGCCGCAAAACCGTGGCGACCTCGGCGCGGGTGGCGGTTCCCTTGGGGTCAAACTTATTTTCATTCTTCCCGGTCAGGATGCCCGCCTGCTGCATGGACTTGACCGCATCCTTCGCCCAGCTGCTGATCTGTGTGTTGTCCGCAAAGGTCACAGCCCTCAAGGTCTGGGGCAGTTCATGGCTAATTAAAGGGAACAAAAAGAAAGGAAAAACCAATCCAGACGGTATCAGCGGCAGGCTACAAGAATAAATTGTGATTTCACAAGATTGGTGTTATAATAAGAGAAAAGTTCCTGCCGGGGCAACCGCCCCGGTGGTATGGATAGAAAGGCAGGAAAATAATATGCACATCAGCTATAAACCACTCTGGCACACACTGTTAGAGCGTGATATGAGAAAAGAAGATTTAAGGCTTGCCGCTGGTATGACAACGAATATGATTGCCAACATGAGCAAAGAGGGAAAGCACATCAGCATGGACACATTAGCCCGTATCTGCGAAACGCTGAATTGTGAGATTACCGATGTAATTGAGTTAGTACCAGACGAGCCTGCTTCCACAGGAGGTAAGGAACATGAGCGAATTGAAACCAAGAATAACAGAAAACGGAATTGATTATATCCTTGTTGGAGATTACTACATCCCAGACTTGAAGCTGCCGGAAGAACACCGCCCCATCGGAAAGTACGGACGGATGCACCGGGAATATTTAAGAGAAGTCCACCCAGCCAGATTGAACACATTGACCTTGACCGGGGAGTTATGGACATACCTTGCAGACCTGAACGAACAGGCACAGGAACGGTTAGACACCATCATGGAGCAGATGAAAGCCACCGAGGGCGTGACCGAGGAATTGAAGCGTACCCGTCAAATGGAATGGGTGCAGCGTTGCAATAACATTCACAACCGAGCAGAAGAAATTGTTTTGCATGATATAATTTATTCATACGGGAGTAATTAAATCGGAGGTATATAAGATGATTGAAATTGTATTTGGTGAAAGTGCCTGTGGAAGTTTGAAAATTGCCCAAACTTACGGTAAGGGAAAGTATAGAGGAAGTGCAGTTTCGGTCTTTATGAGGCACGAAGATGGGAGTGTTCCATCTTCAGATGAAATGAAAGAAGCACAAATTCAAGCACAGGAACAAGAACATATTGCTTGGGAGAATGCTATTCCATTGGGAGGCAAGAGCAGTGATGTTTATTGTTTTGATATGGCTCTTAGTGTGGGAGATATTTCTGATAATGGAATTGGCGAACAGCGGAAAAATGTTCTCAAGAAAATGCTGTCTGTCTGGTTTGTAGAGGATTTAGACTATCAGGTTGAAGAAAAAATACAGAAAATTAAAACTACATTGTCTTCGGTTATTGAACGATATGTAGCTGGGGAAGAAGTTCGTATTTGGTATAGCTATAATCCGGATGAACTTTGCGGTATGTACTGGCTTATGAAACAACTTCGACCATTAAACTGTCAGACAACAATTTATTTGGTTAAGTTACCTGCCTGGGAATATGGAAAAGAAAATACTATGACATCCAAAATAGCATGGGGTGAGGTTTCTCCTGGCGAATGGGGAAAATATATAACTCTACAAGAAAAAGCTAAGCCTGTATTTCTTTCAGCTTGTGCTATGAAATGGAATCAACTTCAAAATGAAAATGCACCTTTGCGTGCAATGCTAAATGGTAAATTGCAAAGTGTTTCAGAAGATATATATGATAGTTTCATTCTTCGTGAAATTGCGGAACAGCCAGAGCAATTCAAAATGGCTATTGTTATAGGTAATGTTTTAGGAAAATATCAACTTGGAATTAGTGATGTATGGATTTCTAATCGCATTGATAAAATGCTTGAAGATGGTGTGTTGGAAATTATACAGGACGCACCAAAGGGAGAAACAAATTATCGCCGGATATTAAGAAAACGAATGAAATAATAACCACAGCAAGAACCGCTGCTACATGGAAGGCACCCCAACCATGCAACAGCGGTTTTTTTTACCGTTTTTTCCTCTGGCTGATAGGCGTTCCCATTTTCTTTGATTTTTTGAGAATCCGAATCAGCCAGCGAAATTCTTCGTCTGACAGATTTTTATAGTTGATACCGAGCTGCTTGCAGTAAAGGACAACCAGCTTTTCATCCCGGCTGCCCTTGAAATTTTCGACTGCTTCGAGATTTTCTTTCAATTCATCGGCAACGGTGGTCTGGGGCGCACTCTCACTGTCCTTTTTGTGGGCTTCCCGAATATCCCGGATAATCAGGTTGAGGTCATCCAGAACCATGTGACTGAAATACTCATCATCACTGATATGGGCGGCTTGCAGCACTTTCAAATGCGGGTCATCTTCGCCTGGGCGATACCGTTCAATGATTTCATGCCGGACGGCATCGACAAGGGCGTTGAGGTTTTGAATCTGCATGGTGGCAATCCCATCCACATAAATCTCAATGTCCGCAAGAAACTTGATAAAGTCCTTATGGGTGGCAAGTTCGCAGAGCAGACGGTTGTTAATCCGACCGCTTTTCAGAAGTGCTACCATCTCATCACTCAAATGCAGCTCCCTTAATGGCGTGTTGATCTCCGCCCGGTTCTCTGTCCGGCAAAAGAGATAATCGAGGGACACCCCATAAAAATCTGCCAGCAGGATAAGGTTGCCATGATTGATTTCCTTATAGTCATCTTTTTCATAACTGCCAAGAGCCGATTTTGAAATACCCGTTTGCTCAGCCAGTTCTTCCAGTTTTATCCTTTGTTTAATCGTAAATCTTTTAGCCGTTCCTGTATTGTAGTAGCTCCGTTCATTGAAGCAGTTCCCCCTTTTTGACAACATATATAACCGTTGAATTGATTATACCATATCAATTCCGCAATCGTGGAAATTTTTGATTTTTGCCCTTAATTCCTACTTTGTGGACATACCGCACGAGGCACAAAAATGTTCTATGATACAGGTAGTTCATCGATGGATCAAATCCAATCGAATGACCAGCCTGTGTGGGATATGCTTCCCCGGCGATGTAGTGCCATGACTTTTGGCAGGAATGTGGAGGAACCCTGACCGAAACGAGCGTACCAAAGGGAGCGATACGCCGCTGTGAGATTCAGGGGAGGAACGACACCGGGGAGAACTGGCGAACTGACACCGAAATGATACCGAAACACGACAATGTGATAGGGGGATAGTCTACCCTATCGCTGATACTTCGGGAGATTTTAGGCGGCTCTATGGCTGTAATTTTTCCGAAAATCGCCCCGAAACCATACACAAAAACGGGAGGAAGCGCAATATGCCGAGAATGAGCAAAAAGAGGAAACAGGAGCTTTCCTTTTACCTCAATGACCGGGGGCGTGTCACTTACAACGAATTATGCCGGAAATGCCAGCATGGGTGCAAGCAGAGCTTCCGGGCGGTTGTGATTGACTGCCCCCGTTATTTATCCAAACGAGCAAAGAAAAAGGAGGAACACACCGAATGAATTTTGAATTTATGACGATAGACACACCACTGCCGCCCTGTATGCCATTTCCCAGAGCGTTGACAGGATTTCCAGTCAGCAGCACCGCAAAGGTCATGTACTGCCGGATGCTGGACGCTATGCTATCCAAAGGGCAGGAGGACGAGAACGGAATCCTGTTTGTCTGCTTCCCTGTCACAGCCATTGCCGCAGTCCTGTCCCGCAGTCCTATGACGGTCAAGCGTTCTTTGAATGAACTGGAAAACGCAGGACTTATCATGCGGGTGCGTCAGGGCGTTGGAGAGCCGAACAGGATTTATGTGCTGATACCGGGAAAGGAGGACGCTGCCCTTGCCTGATAGCTCAAAACTTGAAAAGCTCAACCGGGAGCTGGAGAAAAGCGAAAAGAAACTGCGGAAAGCTATCAATGATGAAAAGGCATTGCAGCATCAGTTGAAGCAGCTTACCCGAAAGGAACGGACGCACCGGCTCTGTACTCGTGGCGGTATGCTGGAAAGTTTTCTGCAAGAGCCGGAACGCCTGACAGATGATGATATCATGCTGTTGTTGAAACTCATTTTTCACAGACAGGACACGCAGGAACTATTGAAAAAACTGCTGGAACGGAAGAAGCCGGAAACCCCTTAGTTTACTAAGGGCGCAATTATACACCACCCAGAGGTTGGTGCATTGCGTTCTCCGAAGGCTCCTCGCCGGAGGGCTGTGATTTTCCGCAGTCATGGTCTGCTCCAAATCATACAGGGGACGCTACGCTTCCCCTGCGCTGGCTGCCGCCAGCTACCCTTTTGCGGACTTGGCATCTGGGGACACCTTGCCTTGCAAGCTGTTCCCAGCCGACAAGTTTCATAAAATATGCTATCTTTTCGATAGGCAGTGAAGTATAATGAAGATGACAACAAATATGAATTTTATAGCTGTTAAAATTAAGGAGATAAAAATGGCACAAGAAAAAAATGTTACAAGAAATTTGATACTTTTATTGATAGGTATGATTGTTATTTACCTATTACAAAAAAACGGGAATTTCTTCCCAATCTTGTTTGTAGTTCTATCAATATTTTTGA
>NZ_QUEL01000024.1:0-43851 GCF_003478145.1 Clostridium sp. AF29-8BH
CCCTGATAGCCGCCGCTTCTCTGGCCGTCGCGGTTTCCCTGATAGCCGCCGCTTCTCTGGCCGTCGCGGTTTCCCTGATAGCCGCTTCTCTGTCCATCACGGTTCTCCGCTGGAGCTGCGCTCTTAGCCGGCTCTGCGGTCTGCTCTGCACTTGCTGCTGCCGGACGGCTTGCCGGTGCGCCGGTCTTGGCTGCGTTTCCTGTATTGGCCTTGCCTGCCGGACGGCTTCCTCTCTGTACGCTGTTCTGCGGACGATAAACCGCTGCAATCCGCTTTTTCGGCGGCTCAGTTGTCTTCTCCGCCTCTTTCTTCTCTGCCTCTAACGGCTCTTTCTTTATATCTTCCACTCGATTTGTTTCCGCCTTTCCTGTATCTGTCTTTGACGCTGTCGTCTGTCTCTTTGCTCCTGCAAGGAAACATCTGACTGCTTCTGCCTGTTCCTCCGTCACCTTGGAAGAATGGCTTTTTACGTCAAAATGATTTTTCTGCAGTATCTCTAAAACTTCTTTATTTGATTTGCCAATCTGTTTTGACAACTCATTAACTCTCATGTTTTGCTACCTCCGTTCCGGCACTGCCTTCCCGTTCTGCATAAGCTCCTAAAAGAGCCCGCCCAGAAAAGCGTTAATCATCTAACTTCTCTCTTAACGCCTTTGCAAAACCGGAATCCAAAACGGCCAGAGACGCTCTCATCTCTTTTCCCATCGCGTGTCCCAGCTCTTCTTTCATGCCGAACTGGTACACGGGAACCTTGTAGTATGCACATGAATTTTCAAACATCTTTTTTGTATTATCTGACGCTTCTTCTGAAACGATCACCAGATACGCTTTTCCACTCTTGATCGCTTTCTCGGTCATGAACTCGCCGCTTGCCGTCTTACCGGCGCGCGTCGCCAGTCCCAGAAGATTCAGCACCTTTTTACGATTCTCCAAACTGCTCCATCTCCTTTTCCAGCGCCTCATAGACTTCCTTCGGAATCGCCATCTTGAGCGACCGCTCCAGTCCTTTGCTCTTTACCGCCTTTTTCCAGCAGTCCATCGAGGACAGAGGTAGGCGCCGCGTCCATTCCTACGGCCTGTCGCGTCAATCTCGATCGTATCGTCGGCTGTCTTTAAAACGCGGATCATTTCTTTTTTGCTCTTCATTTCTCCGCATCCGATGCACTGTCTGAGCGGCACTTTCTTTGCTCCCACTGTCTATCACTTCCATTTCTGTCAAATCCCGGTTCTGCTGCTTTCTTTCTGCCAAATCTGCTCGTTCCGCCCGAAATCAGCATCCCCGCACATTATCTGTCAGGATTATTCCTGCTCCGCTGCCGGCTCTTCTGTGCCTCAGCCGTCTCATTTTCTGCTGCCTCGGCTGCGTCTTCCTCTGCCACGCTGATCAGCGGGTCATCGGTGTAGCCCTCGAAGCCTTCCTCATAACCGCTCTCAAGCTCATCTAAAAGACCGGACTCTCTTGCCTGTGTCTCGCTCTTGATATCAATCTTGAAGCCGGTCAGGCGGGCTGCCAGGCGTGCATTCTGCCCCTCTTTACCGATTGCCAGAGAAAGCTGGTAATCCGGAACGATCACCTGTGCCTCGCGTGCTTCCTCATCTGCTGCAACCAGGATAACCTTTGCCGGGCTTAACGCGTTCTCAATCAGGAATGCAGGGTTGTCATCCCAGTTGATGATATCGATCTTCTCACCGCGCAGCTCATTGACAACCGCGCTGACACGCGCGCCGTTTAAGCCGACACATGCACCGACCGGATCGACGTTCGGGTCGTTGGAGCTGACTGCCATCTTCGTACGGGAACCTGCCTCACGTGCGATCGCCTTGATCTCTACGGTACCGTCTCGGACCTCGGCAACCTCAGACTCAAAAAGGCGTTTTACCAGATCTGGATGGCTTCTGGATACGGTGATACGCGGGTCGCGCTGTGTCTCTTTTACTTCGATGACATACAGTTTGATACGCTCGGTCGGTTTGAATACCTCGCCCTTTACCTGCTCACTCTCGTTCAAGATCGTGTCGATCTTGCCTAAGTTGATGCTGATGTTGCGTCCTACATAGCGTTGTACGATACCCGTTACGATATCTTTCTCTCTGCAGTGCCACTCCTCATACAGGGCGTTGCGCTCTGCCTCACGAAGCTTCTGTAAGATAACATTCTTCGCGTTCTGAACGGCGATACGTCCAAACTCCTTGGAATTGACAGAGAACTGAACGATGTCGCCCAGCTCATACTTGCTGTTTAAGAGCTTTGCCTCTGCCAGGCTTACCTGGGTCATCGGATCCTCTACGGTCTCCACAACCTCACGCTCTGCCACGATGGAAAAATCTCCTGTTTCACGGTTGATGTTTACCTTGACATTATCTGCCCGGCCATAATTGTTTTTGTATGCTGTCAGCAGAGAATTTTCAATTGCTTCTAAAAGAACATCTTTGCTGATATTGTTTTCTTTTTCCAGCAGATTTATTGCCTCAATCAACTCTTTATTCATTTTATTTTATCTCCTCCTACCGTCTAAAAATCAAAGGCTAAACGAATCAAAGCAATCTCTGATTTTTCAAATGTACGCTCGCTGCCGTCCTCCATCGTGATTGTCACAGAATCTGCGTCATAGGACGTAAGCGTTCCTGTAAATTCCTTCTGTTTGTCGATCGCTTTATACAGGCGGATCTCCACATCTTTGCCGATGCTTCTTGCAAAATCTTTCTCTTTCTTCAGAGGACGTCCCAGTCCCGGAGAACTCACCTCCAGTATGTAGCTGTCCTCGATGAAATCTTCCTTATCCAGCCATTCACCAAGCAGACGGCTGATTACCTCGCAGTCATCAACGGTAATACCGCCCTCTTTGTCAATGTAGCACCGCAGATACCAGACGCCGACCTCGCGGACATACTCCACATCAACCAGCTCAAACTGATGCTGCTCCAGAACCGGCGTGATCCACGCCTCTACCCGTGCTTCGTACTGCTCTCCCTTTGCCACACCCCCACCACCTTTCTATGAAATTAGAAAGAGTGGACTTTTTTGTCCACTCTTTCCAGTCAGTCTATTATGTTATCGTACCTAGTATAACATGCTTTTTTCGGAAGTTCAAGAGGTATTTCCTATTGTTTCTCTTTATTTACCGAATACAGCCTCATAATCTGCTTTGAATTTCTCGATACCAGCATCGGTCAGCGGGTGTTTTACCATCTGCATCAGAACCTTGAACGGAACAGTTGCGATGTCAGCACCAGCCTTCGCGCACTCGATGATGTGCATCGGATGTCTGGTGGAAGCACAGATAATCTCGGTGGAAATCTCCGGATAATTGTCAAAGATCTCTACGATATCGTAAATCAGGTCTGTACCGTTGGTGGAGATGTCATCCAGACGGCCTAAGAACGGAGAAACGTATGTAGCGCCTGCTCTTGCAGCCAGAAGTGCCTGGTTGGCAGTAAAGATCAGGGTTACATTGGTCTTGATGCCCTCAGCGGACAGAGCTTTCACAGCCTTTAAGCCCTCGGTAGTCATCGGGATTTTAACAACCATGTTCGGATGAATCTTAGCGATCTCACGACCCTCGGCGATCATATCCTCTGCCTTCACAGTCGTAGCCTTAACCTCACCGGAAATCGGTCCGTCTACAATGCTGGTGATCTCTTTGATAACCTCATTAAAATCACGACCTTCTTTTGCAATCAGAGACGGGTTTGTGGTAACGCCACAGATAATACCCATATCATTCGCTTCACGGATCTCATCAACATTCGCGGTATCAATAAAAAATTTCATTTCCCATATCCTCCTAATTTTTAATAGATAGCCAGTATCTCCTATATCTACTATGCATAAGTATACCATACTTGTCCCATCTATTTCCATACTTGTATCTATATTTTACAAATTGTTACTGTTCACGCATATGTGCCCAGTAACGGAATTTGCCGTGGCTTCGTATTTAAATACGGCAAATTTCTGCTGCCACCACGTTTTCTTACGGCACTTTCGGTTTCAAAAGTGCCTACCCGGGAACAGTAACTACAAATTCCCCTGTCCGTAATACGCCCCCGGGCCATGCTTGCGCAGATAATGTTTATCCTGCAGGCACTGCGGCGCTTCCTTCACATCCGGATTGATCATCTCGCAGCGCGCCGCCATCTTGGCAACCTCCTCGAGTACAACCGCGTTGTGAACCGCCTCATGGGCATCCTTGCCCCAGGTAAACGGTCCATGGTTCTTGCAGAGCACACATGGCACCGCCATCGGGTCGAGCTTCCTCTCCTCAAACAAATCTGCGATCAGCACGCCTGTGTTCCACTCATAATTCTTTAATTCTTCCTCATTTAAGTTTCTCGCGCATGGAACGGAACCGTAGATATAATCTGCATGGGTCGTTCCGTAGCACGGAATGTCGCGTCCCGCCTGCGCCCAGGAAGTCGCCCACGGGCTGTGCGTGTGAACCACGCCGCCGATCTTCGGAAAACGGTTATAAAGAATCAGGTGGGTTTTTGTATCAGAGGACGGATTCAGCGTTCCCTCAACGCGGTTTCCTTCCAGATCCATGACAACCATATCATCTGGCGTCAGTTTGTCATAGTCCACGCCAGACGGTTTGATGACAAACAGCCCCTTCTCACGGTCAATCCCGGAAACATTGCCCCAGGTAAAAGTAACCAGACCGTATTTCGGAAGCAGCATATTGGCTTCGTATACTTCTTTTTTTAATTCTTCCAGCATCGATTAAAACCTTCCTTCTACGGCGCCTCTCTCGGCAGCCAGACCATTGATATAGCTTGTCATAAACGCATTGAAGCCCTCGACATCCTTTGCATCCGGCTCCATCGTCTCCGCCTTTGCATCTGCAAATACCTGCTCATTTAAGTAATCGGACAAGCTCTGTCCCGGCTTCTTATCCTTGCGGTACGCCGCCAGAACCGCGATACCCCAGGCACCGCCCTCACCGGCTGTCTCCATAACGGATACCGGCACGTCAGCCGCTGCCGCCATGATACGCTGTCCAACACCCTTGGTCTTGAAGAATCCGCCATGACCCATCAGTTTATCCAGTGTCACGTGCTCTTCCTTGAACAGAATGTCCAGACCATATTTCAGGGTTGCCAGGGAACTGTATAAGTGGGTACGCATGAAGTTTGCCAGTCCCAGCTTGCTGTCGGGATGGCGCATAAACAGCGGGCGTCCCTCCTCGAAGTCGGTGATCGGCTCGCCGGAGAGGTAGCAGTAGGACATCAGTCCTCCGCAATCTTCATCGCCCTCAAGCGCCTTGCGGTACAGGGTTCCAAACAGGGTGTTGCGGTCTGTTTTCTGACCCATCAGCTCATAGAACTCTTCAAACAGACCTACCCAGGCATTCAGATCGGAGGTACAGTTGTTGCAGTGGACCATGCCGACCAGATGACCGTCCGGCGTAGTTACCATGTCAATCTCCTGGTGAACCGTCTCCAGAGTCTTTTCCAGAACAACCATTGCAAATACGGAAGTTCCGGCAGATACGTTACCGGTGCGGACTGCCACACTATTGGTTGCAGTCATACCGGTTCCTGCATCGCCCTCCGGCGGGCACAGCGGAATGCCAGCTTCCAGATTGCCGCTCTCATCCAGCAGCTTCGCGCCTTCCTCAGTCAGCTTCCCGCCTCATCGCCAGCGCTCAGAACCTCCGGCAGAAGGTCGCGCAGCTTCCACGGATATCCCTTCGGAACCATCATTTCTTCGAATTTATCCAGCATTTCAGCATCATACTGTCCGGTTGCCGGGTCGATCGGGAACATACCCGAAGCATCGCCGACGCCAAGTACCTGCTTACCGGTCAGTTTCCAATGTACATATCCGGCTAAGGTGGTCAGAAAATGCACGCGGGATACATGCTCCTCGCCGTTGATCACCGCCTGATACAGGTGTGCAATACTCCATCTCTGCGGGATATTGTAGTTAAACAGGTCCGTCAGGCGTCTTGCTGCCTCGGCGGTCATCGTATTTCTCCAGGTACGGAACGGAACGAGCAGTTTTCCGTCCGCATCAAATGCCATATAGCCGTGCATCATGGCGCTGACGCCCATCGCACCAACCCTTTTAAGCGTTAAACCGTATTGGTTCTTCACATCGGCAGCCAGATCCGCATAGCAGTCCTTTAAGCCTTTCCAGATATCTTCCAGGGAATAGGTCCAGATACCATTTTCCAGACGGTTTTCCCACTCATAGCTCCCCTGCGCGATCGGCGCGGTCGTGCCGTCCGTCAAGACTGCCTTGATTCGGGTCGAACCAAATTCAATTCCGAGCGCTGTATTTCCGCTCTCTATGTCTTTCTTGATCTCTTCCGCACTGCGGCCCATATCCATCCTCCTCATTGTAGCAAAAAGCGCACCGCCGCCGGAATTTTCATCCCCTTGGCTGCGGCACGCCCCGTCATTCATAACTATTCTATTTTCACAGTTGTGGCAAAAACTTATGCAGTTACGTCTTTTTCAAAAATTTTTATCTTTCAAACGCCCTATTATTTCATAAAGAATTTCTGTAAATCAGCCTCTGTCGTATCTTCGCCGATTGTAATTAACTCGGTACCGGTCAGACGCGCGAACATAGCGATGTCATCTCTCGTCAGAGCGGTAGATACAACGGAGTGATGAGCGCCGCCTGCGTAGCACCATGCAGCCGTACCGATCTGGAAGTTCGGTTTATGACGGTACATAATTCTCGCTACCGGAAGTTTTGGCATCGGTTTCGGCTGTTTTACAAGCTCGATATCTGCACAGATGATGCGGAAATGATCGCCCATATCTACCATCGTTACCTGGATACCATCGCCGGTCACGCCGTCGAAGATCAGTCTTGCCGGATCCTCCTTGCCGCCGATACCCAGCGGAATTACATCAATCTCCGGTTTGGTTGCTGCAAATGCCGGCGGAACCTCCAGCATATGGGAAGCTAACTCTAACTCCTGTCCCGGAGTCAGATCGTAGGTATAATCCTCGATAAAGCCGGTTGCTCCCTCTTTGCCCTCGGACATCTTCATCAGGACTGCAGACAGAGCGGAAATCTTGTAATCGCCCTCCGGACCAAAGCCGATGCCTTTGCCCATCAGGTTCTGTGCTGCGATACCCGGAAGCTGCTTTAAGCCGTGCAGATCCTGGAATGTATCAGCGAATGCGCCGATTCCGTTCGCGGAGAGAAATTTTTCCAGACCTACTTCATATTTAGCCTGCTCGCGGACAGAATCAATTCGGTCGGTCTTCATTGTATACTTATCGGTATACTCTTTCATCTTCGCGTCGATCTCTTCCTCGGTTACCTGGTTGATGATGCCAACCAGATCGCCCAGTGCGTAATAGTTGCACTCCCAGCCGTATTTGATCTGGCTCTCTACGCGGTCGCCGTCGGTAACCGCCACCTCGCGCATATTGTTGCCGAAGGAAGCCACCTTTAAGGACTTGGAGTAGGAGATAGCCTTTGCAACGGATGCAAACTGGCGGATCTTTGCTACCACATCATCATGTTTGTAATATCCAGCTACAACCTCATGCGGAATACCCATTCTGGCAACGATGAAGCCGTACTCACGGTCGCCATGTGCGGACTGATTCAGGTTCATGAAATCCATGTCAATCTCATCATACGGAAGCTTTTCATTTGCCTGTGTATGTAAATGAAGCAGCGGTTTTCTTAATTCCTGCAGACCCTTGATCCACATTTTTGCAGGGGAGAAGGTGTGCATCCATGTGATAACGCCGACACAGTCATCATCATTGGAAGCTTTCCGCATATCCTGAATACAGATTTCAGAAGTCTCTACGGTTGGAAGAAGTTCGATCTCTGCCAGATCGCCCACTTTTTCGTTTAAGAATGCAACCATCTGACGGCTGTCTTCTGCAACCTGTTTCAGGCATTCCTCTCCGTATAAGTCTTGGGAACCCACAATAAAGTATAACTTTTTCATTTTAATCTGCCTCCTTGTCATTTTCAATGTATATCCCGAACCGAATTTCCGTTGTTAAACATCACCGGAAACCGGTACGAATACTTCTTTTCCTGCCAGTCCGAATCCTCTATCATCCGCAGAAGATTGCGCGCTGTCAGCCGCCCAAGATTGTACTTGGGATGAATCACGGACAAGATCGTGAGATCCCCCTCCTGCACCGGTCCGGCATCATCAAACGATACCAGGGAAATATCTTCCGGCACGCGCAGTCCGCGGTCCTTTAAAAAATCCATATAGCTGCCCGCTACCTCGTCGTTGTAGAGGATCATCGCGGTACAGTCCTTCGTCCGGCGGTACATCCGCTGGAGTCCTTTTTTGCTTAATTTCTCTTCCATATCCCGGGTCGAATACCAGCGGATCCAGTCCTCCTGGAAATCGATCCCGAAATCCGACAGGCACTCGATAAAGCCGCGGTAACGCTCGATCCCCTGCCAGTCATCGTATTTGAAAATACCGCCGATCCGGGTATGTCCGTTCTGTATCAAAATCCGCGTCAACTCATAGCCCGCGCGCGCATCCGACATCTCCACGCTGTCAAACGTCTCATTCTGGTAATGATTGTGAATAAACAGCGTCGGAATATTTCTCCGCCGTATCTCCTTGTAAAGCCGCAGATTCGGATTCGGGAAACTGGAACGCGTCCCCTCGATGATGAGTCCGGACACATTGCGCCCCAGCATCCCCTTGAGATACAGGGCCTCATCATTTAAGCGGTTACGCGTGACCGAAACGCTGATCTCATAACCTTCCTCCCGCAGGACGGACTCGATTCCCTCGTACACCTGCGGAAACAGGTAATCTGAAAAATAACTGAGAATCAGTCCGATGCGGGGACGTTCTTCCTTATCCTTCTCCGGCGCATAGGAAACGTATGTGCCGCTTCCCTTGACCCGGGCAATCAGCCCGTCCTGCTCCAGGCGGTCGAGCGCGTTGCGGACCGTCTGGCGGGAGTATCCAAATTTATTCTGGAGCATATGCTCGGATGGAAACTTGTCCATATTCCGGAGCACCCCGCTCATAATCAGCGTCCGACCCCAGTTGTAGAGCTTCTGATATTTAAGTCCACCCTGATTCCGGCTGCTGTTCTCCCTCATACTGTAACCTCCAGATGTCGCTTTTGTCTGTCCTATTTGATAACCTGCAGAGACTGACGGTCTGCGAATACAGCTACGAATATCAGGAATACAACACCCTGGATGAGCTGCATCATCTGTGTGGTAAAGCCCATCATCGTCAGACCACTGTTCAGGACGATGTACAGAAGAGAACCAACGATGATATTCTCAAAACGTACCTTCGCACCACCGGAAATCGGCATACCGCCCAGTACCAGTGCAATCAGGATCTGGGTCTCAAGCTGGTTACCACCGGAAGAAGTAACCGAACCAACCTTGATAACATTGATAAATGCGGCAAATCCTGTGATCGCACCTGCCAGTGTGTAGATAAGGAACTTCATGCGGTCGGTACGGATGCCGGAGAACATCGCTGCTTTCTCACCTGCTCCGATCGCCTTTAAATAAGTACCAAACTTGGTAAAGCGGAATAAAATAAATCCGATAATCAGGACCACCAACGTACAAGCCAGCTTTAATTCAGTGCTGTCGAAGTTGATTAACATCGCAGAGCCGGCTACCGGCGCGTTGGTCGTCAGATATTTGATAAATCCACGGAATAAGAACATCGTACAAATCGTAACGATGAAGGATTTAATCTTGCGGTATACATAGAAGTAACCGTTGATGGCACCGATCGCTGCACCAACCGCGATACCTGCCACAATCGCCAGTGGAATGCTGGTCTTGGAAACCATGCAGACAACAATCGATGCAATACCAAGGATGGAACCCTGGGAGAAATCCAGACCGCCCATCGTCATGATAAAGAATACGCCGGTTGCCGAAATCATAGTGACATACACCTGGGAAAGTACCAGAGGAAGGTTATTCATCATCCGGAAATTCGTCAGGGCATTGAACATAAGAAAGATAATAATCAGTCCCGCAATCGGCAGAAGCGAACGGATCATCGTCATTTTTGATAACTTTTTGAGCTGCTGCTCTTTATTTTCCGTACTTGTCTTAACTTGATTCTCCATTGCATCCTCCTTATACCATCATCGTGATCAGGCTGTTCTCATCCATCGCCTCATCACGTTCCAGCTCACCGCTGATCTTGCCGTCCTTCATGATAATGATGCGGTCGCACATACCAATCAGCTCCATCAGCTCCTCGGAAATCATGATAATCGATTTTCCATTCTTTCTCATCTGGTTCATTAACTGGTAAATGTCCTGTTTAACCTTAATATCAATACCACGGGTCGGACTGTCGAGAACGACAATATCGGAATCTTTTCCAATCCATCTTGCCAGAACGACCTTCTGCTTATTACCACCAGAAAGCTCCGAAACAAACTGGTTTACGTTTACCATCTTGACGGACATCTGTTTTGCAAACTGGTTGGAAAATTCTCTTAATTTCTTATCGCTCAACAGGTGAATCTTGTTTGCCAGCGAATCCAGGGACGGCAGGCAGATGTTGTCGCCAATGCTCTGGTTTAAAACGACCGACTCATTATCACGATCCTTCGATGTATACGCGATGCTGTGCTTGATCGCGCTCGGGATATCGTTAATCTGCGTTCCGTCTGCCAGCTCTACCGTACCGGTTCTGTCATAGGATGCGCCGAAGATTGCTTTGCCGATCTCATGCATACCGGACTCAGACAGACCGCCGAAGCCCAGAATCTCGCCCTTGTGAAGGTCAAAAGACACATCCTCAATCAGTCCCGGAACCGTCACATTTTTCACTGAAAGAACCACTTCATCCGATACCTTCTCGCCGTAGTCTGCACGGTAATAATCACCGGTTACCTCACGACCTACCATCAGACGTTTCAGATCGTCCTCGGTCACATCCTTGCTCTTTACAGTGTCGATATAAACACCATCCCGCAGGATTGTGATGGTATCGGATTTATCCAGAATCTCCGGAAGGTCATGGGAGATAAAGATGACTGTGTTGCCGCTCTCACGGATGCGGTTCATGTGTTTGTAAAGTTCTTCACGACCTTCCTGGGAAAGTGCCGTGGTCGTCTCATCAATGACAACAATCTTCGGATTGAAGTAGGTCGCCTTTACGATCTCGACCAGTTTCCGGTCCTCGAAATTGTAGTTGTCGATAATGTCTGCCGCCTTGATACGCTCGAAGCCGTACTGTTTCAGAAGCTCCGTCGCCTTTTTATTCATGGCATTTGTATTTTTAATTCCCATATGTACGAACTGATCTTCGTGTCCCAGGAATATATTTTCCGCTACTGTAAGTCCTGACAAGGTTCCTAACTCCTGTACGATGATAGAAACACCCTCGTTGTTGGCTTCTACCTGATTCTTCGGATGAATCTCTTTCCCATCCAGAATGAAGGTACCGCTTCCGATACTGTAGATGCCGGTCAGCATGTTGGTCAGCGTCGATTTACCGGAACCATTCTCTCCGATCAGCGCGTGAACCTCGCCTTTATTGACATTAAAAGACACATTCTGAACTGCCTTCGTGATACCGAAGGACTTGCAAAGATTTTTTACCTGTAATCTTACCTCGCTCATTGCATTTCCTCCCTCGATTTACTTGACAATCTCGCCTTTTTCCGCTTTTGTGGTCAGCGTGATGATAATTAACAGTGCCAGACCCGTGATAACGTCCTGGATCGCTGTCGGTGCGCCCATCGCGATGAAACCAAAGAAAATAATGTTGATAACAAACTCGCCGATGACGATCGCCTGCAGCGGCATGCCATATTTCTTAAACGCCAGACCGAAGAAGCATCCCATCGTCGGAACGAAGTTACGGCTCATCGACGCCATACCGGTTACCGCTACCATGGAGGAACCGTAGCTGATCGTTAAAATCGCCATAACGCCTAAAAATGCGCCGCTTAAGATAAATGCAAGTACTTTGTACTTATTAACATTGATACCCATGTTTTTCGCTACGAACTCGTTGCTGCCGATCGCATATGTATACGTACCAATCTTTGTATAATTTAAGAAAATGTAAGCTGCCACACATGCCAGAAGTGCCAGAATAATGTTCCACGGCATCTGTCCGAATGCACGGAGGTTGGACGGAAGCGTCTGCTCCACGCCGCCTGCGATGTAGTTGGCAACCGACTCATAGATAAGAGCCAGACCCGTCGTTACAATCATGGACGGGATACGGAGTTTTACATAAAAAACACCGTTTAAAAGTCCGACAATCGTACCAGTCAGCACGCTGCCGATGATAAGACCGGCATATCCCATGCCGAAACGAGAGGCAAATACACAGCCTACAATCGCTGAAAGCATGATGTTCGCGCCGATGGAGAAATCGAACATACCCATAACCATAACAAAGTAAAAACCAACAGCGCCAACCGTCGCGATCAGGCTGGCCTGAAAATAACTCAGCATATTGGCCGGAGAACCAAAATTGCCCGGCGTCAAAGCTTTAAAAATCGCCCAGGAAAGCACTACCAAACCCACCAGGATGATATAACCCTTGGCAGTTCCCGAAAGTTTTTTCTTTCCGGTTGTTTCAACAACAGAAGAACCCATATTTTATACCTCATTCATAACTGCTCAGTTTCTTTTTTCTTTAAAGAAAAGACCGGCATCGCGCCGTGCGATACCGGCCTTTTCTATTACATTCAGCCTCTTAAAATTCTATAATTTGAATCAGTTTCTGAACTAATTAGTTGCCTGCTCTCTGTGCAGCATCCTCGATGGAGATACCAGCTGCAGTTGCTTTCAGGTCATCCAGGCTAAGCTCGGACATAGCTACCAGTTCCTCATCGGTGTATGGAAGCTGATCTACGAAGTACTGCTCATATGCTTTGTAGTCGTCCGGAGAAGATACATACAGATACGGGAACGGAACATCCTCGAAGTTGCCCTCGATACCTGTGTAGTTGCCCTTGATTGCGTTGTAAACCATCATGAAAGCGATAAGCGGATCGCAGTAATGTCCACCGGACTCACCGGCCATAGAACCATTTTCAAGTCTCTCGCCCAGATCCGGAAGGAAGTCTGTGGAAACGATGTCGATATCCTGAGTCTTGCCTGCACGCTCAACTGCTGCGATAGCGCCCTGAAGCGGGTCACCGCCGCCGCCTGCCGGAATCAGTGCATCCAGAGTCGGATCTGCGGACATCAGAGCCTCTGCTGCCTTGGAACCACCCTCAGAAGAAGTACCTGCGTACTGCGGCTCAGACAGTTTTGCCTGATCATCCGGATGCTCTGCGTTCCATTTCTCAACGCCAGCTTTGTAGCCTTCCCATCTGCCAAGCCAGGTAGCGTCGCCCTGCTCCCAGCCGATCAGACCGATGTTTCTGTCGCCCTTGTCCAGAAGAATCTGAACTAATTTTTCACCGTTCTCCGGCTCGTTCTCATGAACAGCGCCGATGTAGTACGGTGATGCGGTTGCTAAATCATAGATATCCTTGCTGTTCTCCTGGCTGATAACACGGAAGAACTGTGCCAGATATACTTTATTGTCATTACATGTCTTAATAGCGGATGTCATCTCTGTATCAGAAGAGTTGCAGATGATGATACCCTGGCATCCTGCTGCTGCTAACTGCTCTACGGATGCGGTAACCTTCTCCGACACATGACCCTGGTCAACATACTGAACCTGAACGCCAGAGCCTTTGCTGCCTCGTCGATGATCAGCTTACACTGGGAACCAAGTACATCGGTGGAGGACCAGATGGAAACACCGATCTTAATGTCTTTGTTGTCGATCGTCGAAGCTGCTGTCTCGCTTCCTTCTGCTGCAGAAGCATCTGCTGCCTGTGTCGCATTTGCTGCTCCAGAGCCGCCGCATGCGGTCATGCTCACTGCCATCGCTGCTGCTGTCATGGATGCAGCGGCACGTTTGAACATTTTTTTCATTCTAACTACCTCCCATAAAATTTTCTTTGCAAGCGGCACCCCAGCCGCACTGCTTTGTTGCTTTTCACAACTTTTAGTAATTTTATTATAGCAATCCAGGACAAATTGTGCAAGTAAATACAAGAGCATTTTTTCATAAAGTTGTATTTTATTTTGTATATTGTTATAAATTTAACGCCTGATTTTGACATCATTTTAGCAGGAATACAAATGATGCATAAATTAAAGCGGCTGTTTTCGCTAAATATTTATGCATCATGTATAGGTTTGCTGATTTCCTCTCGAATTATGTCGAATCAAGAGAATACAGCTTTATATTGTTTCTAATATGTACTGTACTTTTTTCAGATGTCTTCTCTCTCTTTGCATGGATATTTCCCGTCATTTTGACTGTTCTATCTTGATGCTGTCATACCAGACATTCATGCCGGTTTGTCTGTCTCCGGAAGAGAATTTCTACTTTTTCTTCTTTACCATCGCAAGGATCGACTGAAGCACAATGAAGAAGCATAAAAGCGCCGCGATCGTGATACGGGTCCACCAGGAAGAAAGTGTTCCCTGGAAAGTGATAAATGCCTCGATCGTCGCCTTGATAAGGACGCCAAACAGGGTTCCGAATACATTACCGACGCCGCCGGTCAAGAGCGTGCCGCCGATAACAGAGGAAGCTATCGCATCCATCTCGAAGCCCTTTGCCTGCTCAACGAAGCCGCCCAGCGTATTCAGACAGAACAGGACACTGCCGACGCCGCAAAGGAAACCGTCCAGGATATAGGCTTTCAGTTTTACCCGGCGCACATTCAAGCCCATCATCAGCGCTGACTGCTCGTTGCCGCCGATCGCATAAATGCTGCGTCCAAATTTCGTATATTTCAGCATGATAAATGCCAGAACCAGAAGAACCAGCGCAATCACAACCGTCGGATAGATATATGGATAAATCATCATGCCTTTTTTGTTGAGATAGCCGCCGAACGGAATATAAAGTTTCATCTTCGCCCATGCCATGAAAGTTTCATTCGTAATACTGATCATGTCCTTGGAAATGATCGCAGTCATGCCGCGGGCAAAGAACATACCCGCCAGGGTAACAATGAATGGCTGGATATCCATGTAGGCAACCAGGAATCCCTGTACCAGACCAAAGACAATCCCGGTCACCAGCACGATGAGAACCGCCGGAACCGCACCGATACCGCCTTTTTCCATCATCCATGCCAACATCATACAGCCCATCGCCACGAAAGAACCGACGCTGATATCGATACCGCCGGTGATCATGACGATCGTCATGCCGATACCGATGACAATCAGACCCGCATTGGAAATAAAGAGGTTTAAGAAGTTCTGTGTCTTGGCAAAGCCCTGTGCATTAAAGAGCACGCAGCCGATCGCGTACATCACAAAGAACAGTAGGATCGTGACAAGAAGCAGGAACGTGTTCTGATTTAATCTCTTCTTTTCTTTCATGATTTATGCCGCCTCCTTTCCTGCCGCGCCCAGTTCTTTTTTCTGTGCCAGAGATTTTCTCCATCTAGCGAATCCCGGTGACTGGAGTGCTACGATGATGACAACCACGATCGCCTTGTAAACCGGAACCTGATCCGAGGATACGTGCATCGCATACAGAGTGGTCGTCAGCGCCTGAATCGTATACGCGCCGATGATGGAACCTGCCAGCGAGAATTTACCGCCGCCAAGGGAGTTTCCGCCGATGGCAACTGCCAGGATCGCATCCAGTTCCATATTAAGACCGATGTTATTCGCATCCGCCGAGTAGATACGGCTGGAAGCAATCAGACCGGAAAGACCGGAACAGAGTCCACAGTACGCGTAGGTGAGGAAAATAATCATGACCGACTTGATGCCGACAAGCTGAGACGCCCGTTTATTGATTCCGACCGACTGGATATACATGCCCAGTGCCGTTTTCTTCAAAAGTAACGAAGTCAGTGCCACAACGACAACCGCCACGATAAACGGGGTCGGAACCGGGAATCCCGGAAGGGAAGCGCCCAAGGTGCGGTAGCTGTCCACGCGCACGTAAGTAATCTGTCCATCCGTGATCAGCTGTGCGATACCGCGCCCGGCGGTAAACATGATAAGAGTCGCTACCATCGGCTGGATGTTTAACTTTGCAACCAGAAAACCATTGAAGCAGCCGATCGCCGCGCCGACGATGAGCGCTGCCAGGAAGCCAAGAATCAGCGGATTGGCATATGCAGTTGCTGCGCGCTCGCCGCCGGTTAAGAGGTTGCAGCAGACTGCCGCACTGACCGCCATGATCGCGCCGACGGAAATATCTGTTCCAGCGGAGGACGATACGACAAGCGTCATGCCGACTGCCAGAATCACCAGCTCTGACGCACGGTTGATGATATCGATTAAGTATCCGTAGAGAACGCCGTTCCGCACCTCGATCGCGAAGAAGTTCGGCGTCGTGACGATATTTACCAGCAATACCAGCGCAAGGCAGAAAATCGGGAGAAACAGCCTCTGCGAGGTAATTTTTTTGAACGTCATATTTTTCATAGCTACTGTCCTCCTGCAATGGTTGACATGATGTTGGACTGGTTCATCTCATCCTCGGAAAGTTCTCCTACCTTTGCACCATCGCGCATAACGACCATGCGGTCGCAGGTACGGAGCATCTCCTCGATCTCGGAAGAAATGAACACGACTGCCATGCCCTGTTCTGCCAGTTTTACGACCAGTTTCTGAATCTCTGTCTTGGTTCCGACGTCGATACCACGGGTCGGCTCGTCCAGAATCAGGAAATCCGGGTTTGTCAGAAGCCAGCGTCCGATGATTACCTTCTGCTGGTTGCCGCCGGAGAGTGATTTGATTGGTGTCTCACGGCTGGCGGTCTTAATCTGAAGCATATCAATGTACTTATCGGTAAATTCTTCCTGCTGCTTGCGGCTGAGCAGGTGGAACATACCGCGTTTTGCCTGAAGTGCCATGATCAAGTTCTCACGCACGGACAGATCCGCGATGATACCCTCGTTTTTCCGATCCTCCGGCAGATATGCCATGCCGGCATTCATCGAAGTCAGCGGGTGGCGCGCCGCGATCGGTCTGCCCTTGACGCTCAGCTCGCCCTCATCCGGTTTTTCCGCTCCATAGAGGACACGGACCGTCTCAGAACGTCCCGAACCCAGAAGCCCGGTAAATCCGACGACTTCACCCTTGTGAATCACCAGATCAAACGGCTTTATGTATCCTTTCTTTCCGAGTCCCACCGCCTTAATGACGATGTCCTCTTCGCCGTGTTTCTCCTCACTCTTGGAATTCTTGATCGCTGCCAGATCATCGAAATCCTTTCCCATCATCTTGGCAACCAGCTGGACTCTCGGAAGCTCCGCCGTCGTAAATTGTCCTACCAGCTGCCCATTCCGAAGAACGGTGATCTTATCGCAGACTGCATACACCTGCTCCAGGAAATGGGTAACGAATATGATGCCGACGCCTCGGATTTCAAGCGGCGCATCAGATTAAAGAGCTTTTCTACCTCCCCATCATCGAGGGAGGAGGTCGGCTCATCAAGAATCAATACCTTTGCCGACATATCGACTGCACGGGCGATCGCTACCATCTGCTGAATTGCAATCGAATAATTGTCGATCGTCTGTGTTACATCTGCATGTATGTCAAGGTCCTGCAGCAGTTTGCTGGCCTTTTTATTCATTGTTTTCCAGTCAATCAATCCGCCTTTTCGCGGTTCGCGTCCGATAAACAGATTCTCTGCAACCGTCAGGTTCGGACAGAGATTGACTTCCTGATACACGGTGCTGATGCCCCGGTTCTGTGCTTCCTGAGGGCTGCGGTTGATGATCGCATGATCGCAGCCGTCTATCATGATTTCCCCTGTTTCAAACTCCTCTACACCCGTCAGGACTTTGATCAGCGTGGATTTTCCTGCGCCATTTTCCCCCATCAGGGCATGAATTTCGCCTTTTTTTAAGGTAAAATCCACATTCTGCAGAGCTTTTACACCCGGGAATGTCTTATAAATATGCCTCATCTCAAGAACGGAATCCTTTTCCATAAAAGCTTTGCCTCCTTATTTTTTGAAAAAGAAAGCGCAGGGACGGAAACCTAAGCCTCCAGCCCCGCGCCTCCTGATTGCCAAGTGCCTGCCGTCCGCCGAAACCTCCGGTCTGACACTCATTCACTTACGGTCAAAAGCGATTGCCTGTCCGATTATTTACATTTAAAAATACCATTCAAAATCGAATTAGTAAGCTCTTGTCTTTAAGATTTCTTCCAGATCCATGCTTGTATCGAAGTATGCTTCGTCTACGTACTGAATCTTCTCAACCTCTTCGCCTTTTTCCAGCTTCTGGATGATTTCAGCTACACGCGGACCATGAAGCGGGTTGCACTCGAAGGTTGCGTTTAAGTCACCAGCGATCATGGACTCGAAAGCTGCCTTTACAGAGTCAAAACTTACAACGATGATGTCGCCCTCCGGACCACAGGTCTTGCCAGCTGCCTTGATAGCATCGATGGCACCAAATGCCTCGTTATCATTCTCACAAATAACAACGTCGATGTCGTCATAGCTCTTTAAGAAGGACTCCATAACTTCCTGTCCTTTTGCCTGGGTGAACTCACCAGACTGTCTGTCAAGCATCTTCCAGTTGGAGTGCTCTTTCAGCTTGTTATCCATACCTTCCGTACGACCAACCTGTGCGGATGCACCGATGGTACCCTGAATGGTAACCATGTTGATCTCTTCGTCGCCGCGTCCCTGATCCTCTAAGTATTTAGCCAGCCAGTCGCCGCAGGTCTCGCCTTCTTTTACGAAGTTTCCGCCTACCCATGCCTCATACAGGCTGTCATCAGAAAGCTGCATCTGACGGTCAGAAAGGATAACCGGGATACCAGCCTCTTTTGCTTCTTCCAGAACGGTCTCCCATCCAGTCTCAACAACCGGAGCAACTACAATGTAGTCAACACCCTGCTGGATGAAAGAACGGATTGCCTTAATCTGATTTTCCTGTTTCTGCTGTGCATCGTCGAAAATCAGTTTGTAACCATTTTCCTCAGTAAATGTAGATTTGAAAGATTCGGTGTTGGCTGTTCTCCAGTCAGACTCAGCACCAACCTGTGCATAACCTACGGTAATCAGATCGCCGTCTGCTGCCGCTTCTTTCTCTTCACCCTCTTCTGCTGCCTCTGTATCAGCCGGAGCTGCTGCCTCCGTCTCTTTCTCAGCCGGATTGCTTGTACAAGCGGTCATGGATAACGCCATTGCTGCTGCTAAAGCTGCGGACACTAATCTTTTTCTCATACTGTTTCCTCCTTATAAGACCCAATATATTTGTTTTTGCGTATTTATTATAACAAAGTACCCCGCATCATGGATACGGGGCATCTTTGGAAAAAGGTATATTATTTTTTTGCGATGTTTGTCGTTTTCTGTGTTTTTCCGGGTATGTCTTTAAAAAATTACAATTTTTTTCGAAAAAGTTATGATTTTTTTTGATTTCCCAAATAAACCTTAAAGCAGGTGCCGATATTCTTTTCAGATTCAACCAGGATCTCAGCCTGATCGCCATAATACATCTGAATCCGCTGCACCACATTATGTAACCCAAATCCGCCGCTGCCGATCGGGGCAAGTTCCTCTTCCGGCTCCAGTGTCAGCTTGGCGCGCACGGCGGCAAGCTCCGCCTCATCCATGCCAATCCCATCGTCCTCCACCTCAAAGACAAGCCCATTCCGATCCTCATAGCCGCGGAGCACAATGCATCCGCCGCCGCGCTTATTTTTGATGCCGTGGTAGAGGGCATTTTCCACCAGCGGCTGCAGCAGCATTTTCAGCACAATCCGGTGCCGGATGGACGGCTCGATCTCGATCGAATAGTCGAGAATGTCCTCGTACCGGATCTTCTGAATCTTTAAATAGCTCCGGATGTGTGATTCTTCCTCCTCGATCGTGATAAAATCGCGCCCGCCCGATAAAACCGTGCGAAAAAAGTCGCTTAAATCCGTCGTCATCTCCACGACCTGGCGGTTGTTGCCGCCCTCTGCCATCCATACGATCGAATCAAGTGTATTATAGAGGAAATGGGGACTGATCTGCTCCTGGTGGAGGCGCAACTCCAGCTCCCGCAGGTTCTTCTGCTCCTGCCTCGTCTTATCAAGCAGCCGCCGGATGCGGTCGCTCATCTGGTTAAACGCCCGTGCCAGCACGTTGATCTCTTCCAATCCGCCCGTTCTCGCCCTCGCATTCAGGTTCCCGCGGCCGAGCTGTTCTGCCGTCCTCTGTAACTGCTGCAGCGGTTCCGTGATGGATTTCGTGATCGTAACTGCCAGAAACATACCGACCACCAGCACCACCAGAAGAAGTGCCAGATAGCTCTGCATCTGATCCGCCATCTGCACCTTCAGCTCTTTCTGAAGCTGCTCCATGTTGATCATCTCATAATAGGTATACTGCGTGATGTAATCCTGAATCATCGAGCACAGACCCTGGATGTCATTCTCCCAGATATTGACATTTTCATCGTAATATCCACCGGCGGCGGCATTTCCAATCATTTTATCCACTGCCCGCTCCAGGGAATCCAGACAGGAGAGGATACCTCTTATCTTGATATCACAGTCCGACCCCGGTTCCCGCTCGATCGTCGTTCCGAACGCCTGTCTCGCCGACGCAATCAGGCTGTGGGGATTCTTGACCACCGTCGCATACTTCGTCTCGCCCTCGACAATATCTCCATTTTCGAACTGTTCCGCGTCAATCAGCCCGATCATAACACGGTACATCGAATACTCCATATCCGATTTGAACTTTATGTTGTACTCATTCGCCGTCTTTAGATTCGCCAGAATCGCGTCATAGGAAGCAGAATAGGAGGCGATCATCTTCTGGAACCCGAGCGCCATGCCTGTTAATGGAATGGCAATCACGAAGAGGAGAAGGATCAGACGGGCGCGGAGAGAAAGAGGGCGATATGGACGGGCAGCGGATAACGAATCAACGCCCGGATCCTGATTTTTATTCAACTCTGCCATCTCTTCTGTTTTTCCAATCTGCCCCTGCTCCACTCCCATATCTTTCCTCCCTTTTTGAACACCTATGTACTTTCGGAATCTTTCTGTGCTTGATTTTGTGAGATGATTTTTTGTCAGTTGTGCCCAAATTTCTGAGGCGTACGCGGTACGTACGTTGATGAAATTCGGGTGCAGCTGGCGGAAAATCAGCCACAAAAGCAAGTGCAGAAAGACTCCGAGAGTACATACCTTCCTTACTCCTGCCGCGTCTGGCTCGCCTTATACTCTTTTGGCGACTGCCCCATCGCTTTTTTGAACGCCGCGCTGAAATAGTGTGAATCGTTGTATCCCACCTGCTCCCCGATCTCGAACGTCCGGTAGGAGGTGCATTTCAAAAGTTCACATGCCCGTTCCATCCGCACCTGCGTCAGATACTCCACAAAGGACTGCCCCGTCTCCTGCTTGAAAATCGAACTGAAATAGCTCGGACTGACGCCAATGTGCGCAGCAATCCGGTTCAGCGACAGGTCGCTCTGGCTGAAATTTGCCCGGATATATTCCTTTGCATCCCGAATCACGCTGCCATAACGGTCGTTCGATGCCCGGTCACGCGCCTGCAGGGCAACCGTAAACTCATCGACCAGATAGGCTTTCGTCATCTCCACGCTCTCGATCACCTTCGGAACCCGTTTTATGTCAACCACACTTTCCGGAACCTCCGGCGGATCCGCTTTCAATTTCTTCAAAAACTCCTGCACACAGTAAAAAATATCCATCGTCATATACTGACGCAGCAAGAGCGATTTGTAATTATGTTCACCGATCGCTGCAAAATACTCCTCGACAAACGGACTGCACTCTTCGACTGAGCCGAGCTTTAAAAAATCGTTGATAAGCTTCCGGTCAACGCCGCTGTAATCCGTTTTGTCCAGAAATTCTGTATATTTTTCGTAGCTGACAAAATACCTCTCCAGAAGCTTTGATTTTTCCCGCTCTTCCCGGATCTCGTCCGCCGCCTTTTTCAACGCATCGATGAGTCCCGCCGAGGATACCGGTTTCAGCAGATAATCGCTGATTCCTATCTTGATCGCCTCTTTTGCATATTCAAATTCATTGTAGCCGCTGAGCACGATGATCCGCGTGCGCGGAAGCGTCTTTTTCACCAGACGGCTCAGCTCCAGCCCGTCCATAAACGGCATCTTGATATCCGTTACCAGAATATCCGGCTGTGCCTTCAATATCAGCGGATACGCGTACTCGCCGTCGCCCGCCTCCCCCGCAAATTCAAATCCGTGGCTCGCCCAGTCAATATTATCCCGTATACCGTGCCGGATGATTGCCTCATCCTCTACCAGAAACACCTTTACCATGGTTTTCCCCCCTGGACTCCATTTTTCTCTGTCCTTTTTATCCATTTGCCCGAATACACCCGTTTTTCATTTCCGTCCACACGCCATTTTGCCGGCTGAAAATATTCACGCCTTACTTCTTCTCACTCACTTCATACAAATCACTCCGCCGGTTTTCCAGCGACGGAATCTGCTTCCGTATCTTCTCCAGATAATCTAAATCAATCTCCGCATAGGTGATCCCCGGTGCATCCTTTGACCGTGCAATCACCGTTCCCCACGGATCTGCCACCAGGCTGTTGCCGTATGCCGCATATGCCGGTTTCTGTCCAATCTGTCCCGGTGCCACGATGTAACAGCCGTTCTCGATCGCCCGCGCCCGCAGAAGAACCTCCCAGTGATCCTTTCCCGTCGGCATCGTAAAGCTCGCTGGAACAAAGATAACCTGCGCCCCACGAAGCGCCATGAGCCGGTAAATCTCCGGAAAACGCACATCATAGCAGATCGACATTCCAAAAATGCCCAGCTCCGTCTCCACCGTCACAATCGAATCGCCCGGTTTGACCCGGTCCGACTCCCGGTACGGCGTGCCGTCCGCCAGCGTGATGTCAAACATATGCAGTTTGCTGTATGTCGCCAGAATCTTCCCCTCCGGCGAAATCAGCACACTCGTATTTGCCGATCGTTTTTCCCCCGGAAGTGCCTGCGTGATACTGCCCCCGTGAATATAGACGCCGTGTTCCTTCGCTTTCGCGCAGAGGCGCTCGGTCGTGTACCCCGGAATTTCCTCGCGTCCGCCGCCTTCACCGATATTTTTGCCGATCAGATTCATCACCTCCGGGAAACAAATAAGCTTCGCCCCTTTTGCCGCCGCCTCGTCAATCCAGGCGCATGCCGTCTCCAGATTCTTTCCTTTATCATTCTGTGTATCCATCTGCATCAATGCCACTGTATATCTGCGTATCATAAATACCCCCTGTATCCTGTCTATAAGCGCTTTTCTCTCCACAATTACCTATATTTTATTATAGCATCTCTTTTCCACACGGGTCAACCAATGCAAGGCGCTTCTCACACAACCTGTAACCCGGCTGTTACTGGGCACGTATGCCTGAACCAGTAACCCGGCTTTGTTACTGTACACGCATACGTGTCCAGTAACGGAATTTGCCGTGGCTTCGCATTTCAATACGGCAAATTCCTGCTGCCACCACGTTTTCTTACGGCACTTTCGGTTCCAAAAGTGCCTACCCGTATACAGTAACCCGGCTTTTCACTTCCGCATATTATTAAAGTAAGAATGTTTCAAGGAGCGTAACTGTCCCACTGATACACAGTTACCCAGGTATTTGCTTATGCCGCCCATTCTGGAAGTTTCCGGGCTTTCCTACTCCTACCACACGATATCCGGGGAGACGAAAGCCCTTTCTGATATATCATTTCAGGTAGAAACCGGCGAATTTATCGCCATTGTCGGACCGTCCGGCTGTGGAAAATCCACGCTGCTCTCCTTAATCAGCGGGCTCCTGCCGCCGGAAGAGGGTTCCATTCTTATAAATGGGGTTCCGCTCTCGAAAAGCCAGTGCCGCATCGGTTATATGCTGCAAAGCGACCAGCTTTTCGAGTGGAGGACGATCATCCAGAATGCTGCCCTCGGGCTGGAAATCCAGAAAAAAATGGATCATGCCGCGGAAGACCGCCTCCACCGGCTCTTAAAACTCTACGGACTGGAACAATTTGAGCATTCCCGCCCCTCCGAACTATCCGGTGGAATGCGCCAGCGCGCCGCCCTGATCCGGACACTGGCGCTGGAACCGGAGCTTCTGCTTCTCGACGAACCATTTTCGGCGCTCGATTATCAGACACGCTTAACCGTCTGCGACGATATCAGCACCATCATCCGGGAGAGCCGCAAAACAGCGATTCTGATCACCCACGACCTCTCCGAAGCCGTGAGTGCCGCCGACCGCATCCTGGTTCTGACTAAACGCCCCGGAACCATCTGCCGCATCCTGCCGGTTACCTTCCCGCTGTCCGCTAACCGACCGCTGGAACGCCGGAATGATTCGGCTTTTTCTCTTTATTTCAATGAACTATGGAAGACACTGCAAGGGGAGGGCAAAAAGTATGAAATGTAAGAAAGAATCCACCGCCCAGAAAGCCTACCTCCGCCGCCAGCTCCATCGGCGCCGTCTGGTTCTCTTCTGCCGGATTTTCTTATTCGTTTTCTTTTTAATCTGCTGGGAAATGAGCGCCCGACTGGGGCTCATCGACGCGTTTATTTTTAGTTCCCCGTCACGCACCGTGCGCTGTTTCCTGCGGATGATGCAGGACAAAAGCATCCTCATCCACACCGGCGTGACGCTCTATGAAACGCTGATCAGCTTTACACTGGTCATCCTCTGCGGGCTGATCGGCGCGGTTCTCCTCTGGTCGAGCCGGAATCTTTCAGAGATTCTGGAGCCGTATCTCGTCATGCTCAACAGTCTGCCGAAATCCGCCCTCGCCCCGATTCTCATCGTCTGGCTTGGGAGCAACATCCGCACGATCATCGTTGCCTCCATCTCGGTCGCTGTCTTCGGCTCGATCCTGACACTCCACAACGGATTTTCCTCGATGGATCCCGACCAGATCAAATTAATCCGGTCCCTCGGAGGAAACCGGATTCATATTTTAACCAAAGTCCTGCTGCCAGGCTCAATCCCGCTGATTCTCGCCAACATGAAGGTCAACATCGGTCTCTGCCTAGTTGGCGTCATCATCGGTGAATTTCTCGCTGCCAAACAGGGACTCGGATATCTGATCATCTACGGCTCACAGGTATTCCAGATGGATATGGTTGTGATGAGTATTATTCTTTTATGTATTATGTCTGCGGCGCTATATCAAGGAGTAGGAATACTGGGAAAATTTCTACAGCAGCAATATCACCAGCATTAAAGCAATCTGTCCACTGCTTCACGTTTGCTGTTCTTAGCGCCTGCATTTTTCCGCATCCTGTTCCCGCCAAAGCCTGTTTCCTGCCGCTTTTCTTTCCTGCATCTTGTAGAAAACTTGCAGGAAACAGACTTTACAGCTTCTGCTCCTTCTCCAGCTTCTCTGCTTCTTCCATCTCCTCTGCCGCCTCGACTGCCGTCTCCTCCGGAGTCTCGCTTTCAAGCGGAGCCGTACCGACCGCGATAAAGGTTCTCGCAACCGCCAATGGCAGAAAGCTACATAGGCGCTGTAGATGCCGAACTGACCGACCGCCCACGCTCCGAGTACCACGCCCAGGAAAAAGCTGATGACCGTATAGGTATAAAGAATTGCTTTTCTCTTAAATTCCTTATCCTTTGTCAGACCGTACTGCAGCCAGCCAAGCACCGACTGTTTGAAGTTGTTCGTCATAAAGATCGTCGCGCTGTTAAATCCGTCGGCACCGGAATAGACGCCCCACTGAAATGCAGATGCAAAGAAAATCGGATAAATTCCGACCAGCGCCGGTTCAAGCGGCAGCATCGACGCCAGTGCCAGCGCAGCCGCATCCACCCAAAGGGCAAGTTTCCGCATGTTTATCTTCGTAAAGTTCGTGAGCAGATATGCGGATGCCACGCCCAGTCCAAACAGCACCAGCGCAGCCAGACGCAGAAGGACGTTAAACCACTCCATCGACACCAGTTCCGCTCCCATCTCCATCAGGTTGCCTGTCTGAGCAGAGCCAAAGTTTCCGGCATGAAGCAAAATCGCATAGGCTCCGAGAAATCCCCCGACCAGGGATATATTCCAATGAAGGATCGCATCCAGGCGATCCCGAATCACTTTCTGTACCATACCATTACCGCCTTTCGCGGTTGATTGTATCGCGCGGCGGCTGGATCGTCAATGACAATTTACAAAAAATTACCATTTCTATCATAGACATTATCTATATAATAGCAAAAAAACAGCCCCTGCCACACGACAGGGACTGCCTTTTATATTAGACTCTAGGAGTTAAGCTCTATATCTAATAATATGTAACGATTCACATTCGATTATTTATCTTCTGCGATACGTTTTTTGTTGATGTCTTTCCACATCTCAACGTCTACGCCCTTCCAGCAAAGCTTATCCGGGTTGTAGTACGGGTCTTTCTTTGCTTTCATCTGCTCTTCGTAGTCTTTGTACAGTGCAAATACCTTCGGAGACAGAAGCAGTACAACTAACATATTGATCCATGTAGATCCACCCAGTGCCAGGTCGGAAAGGTTCCAAGCCAGACCGGAATCGATATTGCCCCAGATGAAGATAAGGATAGGCATAACAATCTGCATAATTCTGATAACCACTTTACGGGTAGCTGCTTTATCATCGCCCTGGAACAGGTAAAGAACCGAAGTCTCGCCCTCGTAATAGTAGCTGATTAAGCAGGTAAAGGAGAACAAAGCCAGCATGATAGCAATGAACAGAGGAGCAATACTTCCCATAACGGTGCTGCAGGCATTCTGAACGAAAATAACGCCATATGTTCCATCTGCTGCTAACTGAGCCATCTGATCGTGCATTGCACCGGTACCACCGATGTAACCAAACTGTGTATTGTAGCATCCGCTTAAGAGCATCATCAGACCAGAAGCGGTACATACGATAACGGTATCCAGCCAAACACCAGCTGCGTTTGCCATACCCTGTTTAATCGGGTGGCTGGTCTCTGCTGCTGCGGCGGTCGGCATGGACTCACCCATACCAGATGCAGATGAGAATGTGCCTCGTTTAACACCCTGCTGGATAGCGATACCAACGCCGCCGCCCAGAAGAGCTTCTTTGGAACCAAATGCACAGGATACAACCTGAGCGATAACGCTCGGAATCTGACCTGCGTTTGCGATTAAGATAACAACGGTTGCAATCAGGTAAATGCCTACCATCGGCGGAACCAGCATAGATGCTACAGAACTGATTCGTTTAACACCACCCATAACTACAACTGCCATAGCCAGTGCGATAACCAGAGCCGAAATCCACATCGGAATACCTAAAGCGTTCTTAAATCCATCGCAGATTGTAAAGGTAGCTGCTGCCGGCATGAATAATACAACGCCCAGTCCGAAGAATGCTGCATAGAAGGTACCATAAGCTTTCCAGCCAAGACCTCTCTCAGCACAGTAAGCGCCGCCGCTTCGATACTGACCATCGATACGGTTCTTATAAAGTACGGATAATGTACACTCAGTAAAGCAAACAGCAGAGTTTGTCATACCAGCGATGATCATCCAGAAGAGTGCGCCAGGTCCGCCCATGTAAAGAGCTACGGCTACACCGGCTACGTTACCGGTACCAACACGCATCGCCATGGTTGTACAGAAGGATGCGAATGAAGAAATACCGGATTCAGACTCCGACTTGTCAATGATTCGGCTCCACATATCTTTAAAATGAACAAACTGGAAAAAGCCGAGACGGATTGTAAAGTATAAACCACTACCAACAATCAGAACTAACATTCCAACGCCCCAAATGGGTCCGTTCAACATACTGACGATGTTGTTAATTGCTTCCATATAAAGTTCCCCCTTTATTTGATGTAGTGCCGCGCGCTGGCTAAGCAAGTTTTTCAATTCGCTCAAAAAACTTCTTGCTTTTGAAAAAATTATATCACTAAAGTGAAATTTGTTCAACAAAATTATTTGAATTTATTATGCAGAGTTTTCATGATATAGCATAGAATCATGAATCCCTCTGTTTTTTTCATGAAATAAATTGCACTTTTTCGAGCGTCAATTAGTATAAATGCACAAGATATCATGATATTTTGTCTACAACTGCGCCATTTTCCGTTAGACTCCCGTTCAGAATTTTGTCCATTTTCTTTCGGAGTTTCATGAATTTTGTTTACCATTTGTTTATTTTTTAACTTTTTGTGTGTTTCATTTAGATGAATTTTTTATGTTGTATTTGAGATCGTAGGCATATTTCTATCTTTTTCTCCCATTCTTTCACGAATATGATATACTAGGGACACTTGGCAGAGCCATCGGAATGAATGTCCGCCGCACACGCACCCATGTAATCCGCCCGGATATTCCGTATGAATCAGATTCGTATTCTACATAATTCTTACAAATCTTCTCATCCTCCTTTGGTATCTGTCAGCTCTGTACATTTTATGAATCAGACCGAACGCTTATTACGAAAATGGAGGGAGTATTTTTTGGATCTCAAAGATATGCGGCTTTTTTTAGCCATTGCAGAAGAAAATAACCTGACGCGTGCCGCCCAGAAAAACGGTTACACGCAGTCGGCGGCAAGCCATATGCTGCGAAATATTGAAACAGAACTCGGGTTTTCCCTGTTTTCGCGTTCCCAGAGAGGACTTGCCCTGACGCGGAACGGCGAGGCACTGCTTTCCCCGATCCGGCGGACGCTGGCGGCGGCGGAATATTTTGATCAGACAGCTGCCTCCATCCGGGGTGTCCAGACCGGGCACATCCGGATCGGCGCTTACTTAAGCGCTTCCGTCCAATGGCTGCCGCCCGCCCTCAAAAAGTTTCTTACCGATTACCCGGATATGACCGTTGAAGTGCTGGAGGGGTGTTCACAGGAGATTGAAGGATGGCTGGAAAATAGCTCCATCGATTTCGGCATCGTCGGCCCCCACCCGGACGGAAAGATGGACTGGCTTCCCCTGAAAAAAGAACCCTACCTGGCTGTCTGCGCGAACGATTCCCCTTATGCTGAATATGAGCGCTTTGACTTAAAGGATCTCCCCAAGGTTTCTTATATAGAAGAAAAAGGTGAAAATGACCTGCTGCGCCAGTTCCAGCAGCTCGGCATCACACCGCCAAAGCCGTCGTTTACCTCGCAGAACACCTACTCCATGCTCGCGATGGTCAGCCACAACCTGGGCGTCTGCATCCTGCCGGAGCTGGTCGTCCGTGATATTTCTAAAAATGTTGTCCGGCTGCCGCTCAATCCGCCGATGGAGCGCGTGCTCGGTGTCCGGATTCCGTCAGCCAAAAAAGCGTCCCCAGCTGCCAGCCTACTGATCGCGCAGCTGCAGCGGACAGTGTTTGAGTTAGAAGGGCCACTTTTATAGTCAGATGCTTTTTAGAAACTTAAGATGAAAGTTTTGGGAAAAGAGGAGTCATTCGAATATGAATTTTCAATCAATGGAATATTTTGCCGCGGTTGCGAAAAACCGCAGCTTCACTAGGGCCGCCGATGCGCTGCATATTACCCAGCAGACATTAAGCGCCCATATCGCCGGAATCGAGCGGGAGCTTGGATGTCCGCTCCTAATCCGTCACATCCCGCTGGAGCTTACCTATGCGGGGGAGGTATTTCTGCGCTATGCAACGGAATTTAATACAAAATATGACTGTATGCTTCACGAATTTGGCGATATTTTAAATAACCAGACAGGAAAACTGCGGATCGGCATCGCATTCACGCGCGGACACGCCATCATGCCGGAGCTGATCGCCGCCTTTCAAAAGGAATATCCCGGCGTGGATGTGGAACTCGTCGAATCTTCCAACGATGTGCTGCAAAAATACCTGCTGGACGGCACAATTGATCTGGCGATCGCCAATTTTTCAGTTCGCATTCCCGGCATCATTCTGCGGGATTTCTATGAGGAAGAGATGGTTCTCATCGTCTCCACTGCCCTGCTGCAGAACATTTACGGCAAACAGACCGAAGCCATTATCCAGGAAGTCAGCCGCCATCACCGCTACTCCCTTCTGGCTCCATGTCCGTTTCTCCTAAACCGTGAACATGATCTAGTCGGACGCATCGGGCGGAATATCCTCGCGACAGACAACTTCGTCCCCTCGGTTCATGCCTGCTCTGACAACATCGCTACCCTGCTTGCCCTCTGCGCGATGGGAAAAGGTGCCTGCATCAGCCCAAAAAACCTCGCATTTTCTATTCTCAGCAAGGAACAGCTGGATACACTCCATGTCTTTACGCTCGGGGAAGAAGCGCGGTACCCGATCAAATTTGCGTGGCTGGAACAGAGCTATGAGTGGAATATGATTTCACGGTTTATTGAATCGTCGCTGAAATGCACTCATTAAAAACAGGGGAGACAGCCTCACACACACCGCTGTCTCCCCTGTTTATTCCCCAAATGGTCCCTGTGCGCCTCGGCGCACGCCTCTTATTCATCTACCAATGTAATCTGTACCCGTTTCCCCATCGCCGCTGCGATCTTTACCATAAAATCCAGCGACGGATTGTAGCTGCCGCTCTCGAAGCGGGTGATATTCGGCTGGGAAATCCCCGCCTTTCTGCCAAGCTCCGTCTGTGTCATGCCGTTTAACTTACGATTCTGCTTAAATCCCTCGATCGTCGCCTCCCGCGCCTCCTGCTGCCAGCGCTCCATCCACTGTCTGTATTCCGCATCCGTCTGAAACGTCTCCGGAATCCTGTTTGCGTTTTTCATTGTGCTACCTTCTCCTTTTCGAATCTGCTCTGCCGCGGCGCCACCCTCCCAAAGCCCGCCGCTGCCGTCCTCTATAGAATACCATCTTTCCACCCTATAAATCAAGGTATTTCCCTGTAACGGTTCACCGGCAGTTACTTTAGATCGCCTTTTCCCCTAAAACATACGATTCGCGCGCTCTGCCACTTGAAAGCAATGCCTCTCTTCTGGTATAATAGATGGACTTATGCAAACATCTGCCTGACCGCTTCCAATCGGCGGACTTCTAGATATTTGCGGCAAATCTTATATAATGTTTGAGGAGTTACAATTTCATGGAAAAAAGAGAATCTTTCAACAGTAAGTGGGGCTTCATCCTCGCCTGTATCGGCTCGGCGGTCGGTATGGGAAATCTCTGGATGTTTCCCACCCGCGTCTCCCTGTACGGCGGTGGCTCGTTCCTGATCCCGTACTTTATCTTCGTCGCCCTGATCGGCTCCACGGGTGTCATCGGGGAAATGTGCCTGGGACGCGGCACCCGCTCCGGTCCAATCGACGCGTTCGGCGCTGCCTGCGAGACACGCGGCAGGCGCAAACTGGGTGACGCGCTCGGTTTCATCCCGGCAGCCGGTTCCCTCGCGATGGCGATCGGCTATACCGTCGTCATGGGCTGGATCCTAAAATATGCCATCGAAGCCTTTACCGGTGCCACGCTTGCCCCGGCCGACACAGACGGTTTTGCCTCTGCTTTCGGCTCGATGGCGTCCGCATTTGGAAACAATGGCTGGCAGCTTGCCGCCCTCTTCTTCTGCATTCTGATTCTGATGTTCGGCGTCGGAAGCGGAATCGAGAACGCCAACAAGCTGATGATGCCGGTATTCTTCATCCTGTTTGTCTTTTTAGGCATCTACGTAGCATTCCAGCCGGGTGCGATGCAGGGTTACCGCTACATTTTCCGCATCGATCCTGAGATCCTCGCAGACCCAAAAACATGGATTTTCGCACTGGGGCAGGCATTTTTCTCCCTGTCCGTCGCCGGAAATGGAACCTTAATCTACGGTTCCTACCTCTCCGATGAGGAAAACATCCCGGCATCCGCCGCGCGGGTTGCCCTGTTTGATACGATCGCCGCGATTCTCGCCGCCCTCGTCATCATCCCGGCAATGGCAACCACCGGCGCAAAACTTGATCAGGGTGGTCCGGGACTTCTCTTCATCTACCTCCCGAACCTCATCCGCTCAATGCCGGGCGGTACGTTGATCGCGATTATTTTCTTCGTAGCCGTTCTCTTCGCCGGGATGACCTCCCTGCTCAATCTCTACGAAGCACCGATCGCCACCGTCCAGGAAAAACTCCACCTCGCCGCGTCCCTGCCTGCGCAGTTATCGGTATCATCGGAGCTGCCGTCTCCCTGTTAATCCAGGGCATCGTCTCCGACTGGATGGACGTTCTCTCCATCTACATCTGCCCTCTCGGTGCCGGACTCGCCGGAATCATGTTCTTCTGGGTATTCGGAAAAGACTATGCAGAAACGCAGGTCAACAAAGGTCGCGAAAAGAAATTTTCAAAATGGTTTGTACCGGTGTGCCGCTATATTTATATTCCGGTATGTGTGCTGGTATTAATATTAGGCATCGCATTGGGCGGTATTGGATGATATGAAAAAGAATGTGCCTTGGCACATTCTCGCGGAGCGTTTTTTATTTCTTAGGACGCAATTTCCTATGAAATAAAAAAATGATTGACAAATCTCATTTCCGCGCTATAATAAGAACTATCATTTAAAACCCACAAAACAAGTAGGAAATATATTTTTATAATCGTTTATGAATTTTAAGGAAAGGAGGAAACCATCATGAGAACATCTTATTCAGTTATGTCTGCTATGTGTTGTTGTATGGAGTGTATGTGCTGCTGTTGCTGTGACACTCTTACTTTTGTTGTGCAGACAGATAACTGGATGATATCTTCATGAGGTTTTTCTCATCTTGCTTTCACTGGAAAGTGATAGATACAATCCAATTTAGGAGGTCTGGACAACCAGACCTCCTTTTTTGTACCCATTTATATTTCAGTATGCAAAATTAAATATTTATATTGCATTTAGATATATCATTCGTATAAAAAACGCGACACATACAGAAGTCATTTTTCAGGAATTATCCCTTAAAAATGTGCTTCCCCAGATAAACAAAGTTAAAGGAGACCAGAAATGATTCGATTTGAACATTTAAGTAAAACATTCCAGACGAAAGACGGTGCATTTGAAGCACTGAAGGATGTGTCCTTCGAAATCGAAAAGGGCGATATCTACGGCGTCATCGGTTATAGCGGTGCCGGAAAATCCACCCTGATCCGAATGGTAAACGCCCTGGAAAGACCGACTTCCGGAAAGATTTTCGTCGAAGATAAGGACATTGGAAGCCTGAGTGCAAAAGAGCTTCGCAGCCTCCGAAAGGGAATCGGAATGATTTTCCAGCAGTTCAACCTCCTGGAATCCAAGACAATTTACGACAACGTCGCGATTGCCCTGAAACTAAACGGCACCCCCAAAAAAGACATCGAAGCGCGTGTGAATGAGCTGCTGGAGTTCGTCGAACTTTCCGATAAGAAGTCCTACTATCCGGGACAGCTCTCCGGCGGACAGAAACAGCGCGTCGGTATCGCAAGGGCACTTGCAAATAATCCGTCGATTCTTCTCTGCGATGAGGCGACCAGCGCCCTCGACCCGAAAACGACCGATTCCATTCTCGATTTGCTAAAGAAGATTAATGAAACTCTTCATATTACAATTGTGATTATCACACATGAGATGAATGTCATCCAGAAAATCTGTAATAAAGTCGCCGTCATGGATTTCGGTAAAGTCGTAGAAACGGGCTCTGTCATTCAGGTTTTCTCAGACCCGCAGTCCGATATCGCCAAACGGTTTGTCGGCAATCTCATCCACGACGTTATTCCGGAACCGCTCGTCGAGAGCATCCGCCGAGAAACGCGGAACAGCCGCCTGCTCCGCATCAAGCTGGAAAATACAGACAGCACCGAGCCGCTTCTCTGGGATATCAACCGGCGGTTTGAGGTGGAAACCAACATTCTCTACTCCACCATCAACGTTATTCAGGGCATAGTTGTCGGCATCATGCTCGTTCTCTTCATCGGAAGCGACGAGGAAATCAAAAAAGCCGAGCGCTACATTCTCGAATCAAACGAAGAATATAAGGAGGTTGTATTACCATGATTCAGCAGTATTTAGGCATTTCGCCGGACAAACTCATCAAGGCCGGTTGGGAAACCCTGTATATGGTCGGTTTTTCCCTGATTATCGGTTCCATCGTCGGATTTTTCATCGCCATTGTCTTATGGCTGACCCGCAAAGGCGGGCTCAAGGAAAATCCATTGCTTTACACGATTTTAAACGGTTTCATCAACATCATCCGAAGCACACCGTTTATCATCCTTCTGGTATGTGTAATGCCCTTTACGAAAATCATCGTCGGCACCCGGATCGGTACCAGGGCGGCTATCGTGCCATTAGTTATCTATACCGCCCCATTTTTAGCAAGACTTCTTGAGACATCGCTTCTGGAAGTCGGCGGCGGCATCATCGAGGCAGCCCAGTCGATGGGAGCGACCACGTTCCAGATTATCGTTCATTTTGTGCTTCCAGAAGCATTTGCTTCGGTTATCCTGGCTCTGACAACCGGCACCATCGCCCTCATCGGAGCAACTGCGATGGCCGGCTACATCGGAGGCGGCGGCATCGGAAACATCGCCCTGACCTACGGCTATCAGACCTTTAACTTCCCGCTGATGTTTGCGACCGTTTTCATCCTGATTGCATTTGTCTGGATCATCCAGAGTCTGGGAAACCGGCTGTCACAGAAGAGACGGACACATCAGTAAACCAAATCATATCATAAAAGCTATTAAATTATTTTATATCCAAAATAACAAAACGAAAAAAGGAGAACCCCATTATGAAAAACGTAAAAGCCTATGTAAGAACCACCCTGACCGCCGGTCTGATCCTCGCAGCTGCTGTTCTGGGAGGCTGCTCAAAGAGTGATGCTGGAGCTCGCTGCTGATACTGCCGCTGCTTCTTCCGGCACCGAATCTGCTGCTTCCGCCGATGCTTCCAATTCTAATAAGAAGGAGCTCAAATACGGAAAAGCTGCCGGTCCGTACACTGTCTTATTTGAGGATGCCATCAAACCAATTCTGGAAAAAGAGGGCTATACACTCACCGAGGTTGATTTCTCTGACCTTCTCCAGAATGACCTTGCTTTAAATGACGGCGAGATCGATTTCAATGTAGAGCAGCATACCGCTTATGCCGAAAATTTCAACGAAGCCCAGAAGGGTAACCTGGTCCCGATTTCCCCGATTCCGACCGTTCCGGCTGCCATCTTTTCTGCCACCGAAACCTCTCTGGACGCCATTCAAGACGGTGCCAAAGTAGCCGTTCCGGACGATGCCGCCAACACAGCCCGCGCTTATGTACTCTTACAGAAAGCCGGATGGATCACTTTAAACCCGGATGTAGATCTCTCCACTGTCACCCAGGCAGATATCACGGAAAACCCGTACAACATCGAATTTACCGAAATGAACTCCACTAATATTCCAGCTGTTTTAGATGACTTTGATTATGCGGTTATCACCGGAAGTATTGTATACAATGCAGGAATCGATCCATCCACTGCCCTTCTTCAGGAAGACATTCTGCCGCATCTGATTCTGCAGGTCGTTGTAAAAGAGGAAAATAAAGATGCTCAGTGGGCAAAAGATATCGTTGCTGCTTACCACTCCGATGAATTCAAAGAATATTTAGACAAGAATAACAATGGTTTATGGTTTGTTCCGGAGGAACTGTTTAACTAATAGGAAACAGCATCGGAAGGCACCAGCAGGAAACAGGAGGATTTCACATGGCTCTCATTTTAGATAAAACCGAACAGAAAATTGTCGATATCATCGACGCACACCGCAACGAGATCATTGCATTCGCCAAAGATATCTACACCCATGCAGAGCTGGGTTATAAAGAATACAGAACTGCAGAAAAATTTGCTTCTTTCATGAAAAATCTGGGGCTTGAGACAACGGAAGGATTGGCTGTCACCGGTGTCAAAGCCTACTTAAATGAAGAAGAGAAAAAGAATGTAAGTCTGGCCCTCATCGGGGAACTGGATGCGCTCCGCATCCCGGAACATAAATATGCCAATCCGGAGACTCAGGGAGCTCACTGCTGCGGACATCATGCCCAGCTGGCCGGTGTCATCGGTGCAGCCCTGGCTCTGACCAATGAAGATGTTAAAAAAGAGCTGGACGGACAGGTTGTATTCTTCGCCGTACCGGCAGAGGAATATGGTGAGATTGAATTCAAGAACTCCCTGACCGCCCAGGGAAAAATCAAATATGGCGGCGGAAAATGTGAACTCATCCGCATCGGTGCTTTTGATGATATCGACCTGGATATCGTCCACCACACCGGTGACAAGGATATCAGTGTGGGTTCCCACTCCAACAATGGTTTCGTCTCCAAGGTCATTCGTTATAAAGGACTGGCTGCCCACGCAGCCGGTACCCCGCATCTGGGAGTCAATGCATTAAATGCAGCTTCCCTCGGACTTTCTGCCCTGGCTTACCAGCGCGAAACCTTCCGGGATGATGACCATGTCCGAATCCATCCCATTATCACAAAAGGCGGAAATCTCGTCAATGTAGTACCGGATGAGGTGGTAATCGAAACTCTGGTACGTGCCGCCAACAAGGATGCCATCGCCGATGCTGCTGCCAAAACAGACCGTGCCTTCAAGGCAGGTGCCATCGCCGTCGGTGCTTCCTGCGAAATCACCACTATGCCCGGATACCTTCCGGCTCTGAGTGAAAAAGCCGATGAATCAGTCCTGGCAGCCGCTGAGATTGCCGCACAAACCAGTGAAAAAGATTACCAGATCGTCCAGGAAGATACCCACGCCTACAGCGGCGGCTCCACCGATGTGGGGGATGTACAGCATCTGCAGCCGGTCCTTACCTTCAACACCGGCGGTAAGGTAAGCGGTCTCCACTCCGTTGATTTCGATATCGTAGACGATGAGCTTGCCTATGTGGTCACTGCAAAAATCTTCGCCCTCTCCGCTTACCGCCTGCTTCGGGACGGGGCTGTGAAAGCAAAAGAGATTGTAGCGAATTATCAGCCCATCTTTACCAAAGAGGAGTATATCAAATATATGGATTCCTTTATTAAGACGGAGACGTATCAGTAAGATAACAGAAAAGAAGGACGGGAGGTACTTTTTACAGCACCTTCCGTCCATTTACAGTCAACTTAAAGGTCGTTCCCAGTATCTCCGCCGACTTCCGGCAAAGCATCATTCTTCCCAGGAAAAACTCAAAATAATCATACATGGAACATATCTTTTCATCTACCTGAAGATTCAGGGCAATAACTGAACGCTCCTTTTCAATCTTAAGTTTGGACTCTGTTACCGCATAATTCACACATGCATGTCTCTATTCTTCTTTTTTTACCTGCTTCAGCAGTTCTTCCGATACTCCATCCAGCAGATAATTCTTATGTCCGCTTCCTGGTCTGTCTGTGCGTTCCCGGATCTGATTCTTAACACGCTTTACTTCCTCCTGCAGATCTCTGGCCGAATAGAGTCCGCATCCCTGACCCCGGATGATAATCTGCTCCAGACGGTCAGAGGTTGCCACCATGACCTTATATTTTCTTCCATTTTCATGGGCAAACTTCTCGATATACTGATCCGCCGTCTCTGCTTCCTTTGTAAATACCACATGAATATTGTGGTAATCAATGGCCTCTGTCCAGTGTCCCTGTACCCGGTATGCATCAAATACTGCAATCACTTCGATTCCACGGCTTCCCTGATAATCACAGAGAATATCCAAAAGCTTATCTCTGGCACTGTCGATATTTACCTCCGACAATTCTTTTAATTCATCCCAGGCAAATATGATATTGTATCCATCTACCAGAAAGTACTCTGTCTGTCCGCCGGACTGCTTTCCCCCGTTCCTTTTGCCGCTTCTCCCCGGCTGCTTCCGCCTTTTTGTGCGGCACCGGCAGCTGACTCCTTCCGGCGTGCGGCAGTCTCACCGTAGACACCGGCTCCGTGGGAACAGAAGACCGAGCCGCTTGGGTTTGCCAAATCCGCATCCAGATCATAACCGGCTGCTTCGATGACCTCTTCCTCATTATGGCAGGGTCCATATCCATCCAGGGATGAAACCGGTGCACGGTCGGTAAGTATCGCCTGTCCATCCTCCAGAATCGGTCCTTCAAAAACCGCAAACCGGCGTTCCAGATCCGTCATTGCACGTCCTACCATCTTGTCCGGTATCGTCAGATGAAATGCATAAAATGGCTCCAAAAGCATCGAATGTGCCTGCATCAGGCCATGACGGATAGCCCGGTAAACCGACTGACGGAAATCACCGCCATTCAAGGTATTCACAGGCAATTTTACTACCTGTTATGATACCATGAATGGTGGGAATTGTAAAATTTTATCATCGGTTGATGAAATTCAGTACCACCACAAGCAGCAGCATATGAACTGGATAAAATGCATAACAGAGATACTGGAATGGTTTACTGTGGTAGCCCTGTCTGCCGCGGTACAGCCAGATGGGGATCAATGCCAGAAGCGCAAGCCCCTGCTGGCACAGTTCAAATTCCATGCCAAAGAGCTGAACCGGATACATCAGACCGCCCAGCAGTTCCACATTCAGCCAGTATAGGGCAGCCAGCTGTCCCAAGAAGCACCACCATTTCCGCCCATGGAGGAAATAGAACACAAATACCGTCAGAACACCGACCCCGTAGTAATCCACCATGCAAAGAGTTCCCAGTACCAGACCTGCCAGCACAACCAAAACGCACACCAGCAGATACATCCAGGTTTTTCCTTTTTTCCGTACCTGTTCCATAAGCCAGACACCTAAAAGACCCAACAGGAATGTCCAGAGGACATTCTGGTGAACTGGATAAAACCAGGTACCGCCGTACATCAAATCAAAGGGAATTTCTGAAAGCACTGCAAACAGCAGCATCCGAAGGATGTACTTTTTAAAGCTTCTGGTGTGGAAGTACCCCTCCACCGCCATAAAAGCGAAGATAGGAAATGCCACTCTTCCGGCACAGGTAAGCCACTCCCTAGCAGGAAGAAGCGTCGCCCAAAGGTGATCCATCAGCATAAGCGTCATGGCGATAATGTGCAGGACAGCTGCAGTAAGTTCAAAGTTTTTTGAAGCAGATGAATCCATTCAGTTCTTGTTCCTTTCCTATTGCATTTCTATCGTATAATTATAGCTGTATGTGTGAACATAAAGCATATTGTCCTGAGGCACCAGAAGATCCGGCTGTTTTTTCAGCTCCAGGCTTGCAATAACCTCGCCGGTGTGAAGGTTGAGCTGATAAAGATAATCCTTTTCCGAGGTAAAACCATACCCGCAGATAATAACGTCCTTTTTTACAATAAAATTCATGGTGTTACAGGTCTGATCCCCACTTCGCCAAAGAAGCTTGTTATTTTCCAGATCATAGGCAAACATAAAGCAGCTATCCGGCTGTGCGTAACCATTTGTCACACTGATGCCATAAAAGATATCATCCAGGAGGCAGGCATTATTGCCGTTGATATACCATTTATCCGTTGGATACTCCAGCACATACAGACAATTTCCGGAAATATTTTCATAAATATACAGCGCATCCCCGGACCAGATATACTGATATTCGTCATCATAGAAATTATTCCATTCCTTTCCGACCATAGGAAGGGATAACTGTTTGCTTTCATACCATTCGTTCGCAAAATCGATTCCATTTTCCTCTTCCGACACAATTTTTAACGTTAACGGTGAAACTGCATCTCCCTTCGGATGAATCTCCCCAACTCCGGATAAGTCAATGGTGATATACTTAGTTTCAGGAGCCGCATTTTCCCCTTCCCCTGCATCCTCATTTTGAATCAATACGGACTCCTCACCGGTCTCCCGGACACTTTCTGCAACACTTGACTCATTTTGCATCGTATAATCCATGTCCTTCTTGCCACAGCCAGCCAGGGTAAGCAAACAAGTCCACACAATCATAAAAGTTAGAAGTTTTTTCATATATATCCATTCCTCTATGCTCAAAAAGATGTTATCACTTTGGATGAACTTTCTTCTGAGCCATTTCTATTTGAACACGTTGAGAAGTTACCTTAACTTATCTCTATATCAAAACATGCCCGGCAGTTTCGCCGCCAGGAATAATCCAGCACCAAATGAGATCAGATTGGCCACAAAGGAATACAGGATATAATATGCATCCTCCTTTTTCTTTTCTGATAGCCTCTTAAGAATTGTGCAATACAACACTGCCTCCAGAGCAAATACAATCAGCTCAAAAAGTACATAGAAAAATGTAAATGCAAGAGGGCCGGAATTATAATTAATCACATTGAGCAGCACATTTAAGATAATTTGCGTAATAATGTTGACAACAGCCAGAATCAACAGCTGTTTTTTCTGTCTGAAACCAAACAGCAGCGCCACCAGCATTTCGATTAAAATAGTAAGGACGATCCTTGCCCCAAGAGCCAGCATCTCCTGCCGGTAATTATACGAACGGTAGGCCTCAATCCGCTCATTGGTACTCAAATCATCATTGTATTCCACCGAACCGATATCCACACCATCCATATCCACTGTATAATACGTATCAAATGCATAACGAGCATAAATTCCACTGGATACAAAGGTTTCCGTTTCCGGATAATACAGAAGAATCTTAAAATCACCCGGCGGATAATAGGTCCATGCAAGCTCTTTGCTTTCACTTACCTTCCAGCTCCGCTGCAGAAAATAGTATCCATCCGGATCCTTGTAATTCACAAAGATCTTCCAGATACCAGGATCCATGTACTCTTTCTGGGCACTCTCCGTTCTTCCATCCCAGGCACTTGCCGGACCAGTAGATTTCTCCTTCGACAGCAAAGTTCCATAACAGAGCTCATCCCCCATATGCTCAAACTGAATCCGAACAGAGGCCTTTGGTCCCATATCGGCATTGACTGTCATCGGAAACAATAAAACTACCATTATCATGCATAGAAACATCATAAAAACAGGACTGTATTTTCTATTTTTCATACCAAAAGCCTCCCTTCAGATATTTTTATTCTGGTAAAGAATCTCATCGGCATTCTTGCTGCAAAATACTACATCCGATGGGAATCATCTTCCATCTTGTAAACAAACAGGCGGTTCATCCCCTCCTGCCATGGGTATTCAAATTCCAGACGATTCCCAATTCATCACATATTCTTTTTCTCCTGTGAATTCGTCCATCTCTTCACTCTGAATAGTAAATCCTTCTCGTTGATAAAAAGACATTGCCCTGACATTCTTCTGATATACCTTTAACTGTAATCTGTCTTTTTTATCCTTGATGTAATCCAACAACATTTTACCGATGCCACGTGACTGCATTTCGTCAGAAACAAAAATACCTTCTATGTATTCATCATTTATTCCTATAAAGCCTTGAATCATTTTATCATCTTCATACACATAAACTTCCGCCTGTGGCAGCATTTCCTTCACGAATTCATAATTACTTATCCAGTATTGTTCAGGAATAAAAAAAATGTGCTTTCAGATTAGTTTTCAACCATATATCAGCGACTCTATTTATATCTACCTTCTGCAACTTTCTAATCATAACGATTATTCTCCATCCAACCTGATTATAACACGATTAACTCATTACGATTTACCTATCTGTACTCAACAATTTCTTCGAAAGGTTTCCTTGGTCTTTTAGCCGGAGCTTCATTGGCAAATCCAATCGCAACAATTCCTGTCAATTGGCTGTCTGTTCCGATAAAATCCATCAGCTCATTATAGGCAAAACAAGTATTGGCAATCCATAAGGTGCCCAATCCATATCCCGTTGCTGTCAGAATCATATTTTCAATCGCCGCACCTATGGACAGTGAATCACATATTTCAACAATTCGCTTTTCATTTTCAATGCTTGCAAATGGAGTATGCTGGTTGGTATTAAGCACTGCTATAAGGCATGGGGCCTCCTGCATGATTCTAACGGTATTCTCAGCATCCGGTATGGCAAATGCCCATTCCGGCATAAGTTCATGGGTCATTTTTTCTGAATTTATACCATGACGCATGACATCAACCAGTTTATCTTTTTCTTTCCCCTGATATACAATAAATTTCCAAGGCTGCCTGTTTTTAGCAGATGGTGCAAGGGAAGCACTGTATATGATCTCGTCAATTAACTTCCTTTCGATCTCATCTGGCTTATATTTTCTTATACTTCTTCTATTCTCAATTTCACGTATCATAGATTTCTCTCTCCTTTAGAACCTTGCCCTCAAGACTCATCTTCTCCTATGATTTCCAACCTATCCATCCCAACATGACATTTCAGGAAAAGCACCTCAACACCTGCTGCCTTTGCCTCGTGAAGTGCAGCGCCAAATTCGGGATGCGTTTCCGTATTCGGCCTGACTTCACTGATGCCTTCCATTTGAATCACAAATGCTATCAAACATTTATATCCTTGTCCGCACGCAGCTGCAAGTTCCCTTAAATGCTTAACTCCTCTTTCCGTCGGGGCATCTGGAAAATATCCAACTCCGTCTATCTCAAGGGTGCAGCCTTTGACTTCCATTAGATATTTTTGCTTTCCTTTTTCCATATAGAAATCCATCCGGCTATTTCCAAAGGTATACTCTGGTTTAATACAATCATACCCCTGTGTCATCAGCCATTCTTTTACCACTTTATTCGGTGCCTGAGAATCAATGTTAACCCATATCATATTCTTCTTAACTGCAATCAAATCATAGCGAGTCTTTCGATTTGGATTCTTTTCTATGCAATCTTCCAAAATCACTTCCGCCCCCCGCAGCAGTAATTCACGACAACGTCCCGTATTCTTTACATGAACCGATTCTACCTCTTCCGAGCCATCAATCTTTACCCGCGCAATAAAACGATTGGGACGTTCTATGAAAATTGCTTTCACTATCTTATCATATTTCATGTGACGTTTCCTATTATATGTACTGAAACATTCATTTTACACGATTGGATTCACTGACAGCGGCCTGTGCTTTGCAGTATAATAATCACAATCAATTCGAATAACAGTGAACTACTCGGTAACTAAGTTACCAAAGCATCTGAAATCTGGTGGGATACCGCCTTTTTTCAGGGTGCGTCCATGACACCACTACCGCTTACCTTTCGGCTATACAGCTACTTTTATTATTTCTGGATTCTTTAGTCCGGTTACGGACAGTTCTTTCTGTTTTCCGGATACGGAAAGATGTTTACGCAGGATATTAAATGCTCCTACTGCATCCGCATTATATCTTACTCCATCCGTTATATACATGCCCCGCTCTTTTCTGTTTGATGCTTCTGCATATCTTTTTGATATTTCTGGTGAAAACGGGCTGCACTGGCTGGTATCGCTTTCCAGTTCTGGTTCTTTGACCTCATAGATAACGATAAGGTCACATTTTCCATCTTCCGGTGGATAGATCCGCAGTTGCTTTATGTGATCCATGTTCCTGAAAATCTTATTTTCAAGATATAGAAATTTTTCATGAATCCCGTAAGTTTCTTCCATGTAGCTTTTCAGATCCTTTGACAGAGACAGCCGTAATTGGCCGGAACCCTTCTCGTGCCGGATTCCCATCTGCATGTAAGTGATCGGTATATTGTCCTGTTTAAATCGCGGAGGATTTGGCACTTTGATCCCGCCGGTCTTTTTAAGGGCATAAAATGATTTCCAGGCTTTATCCAGCTGCTTGCAGGTCTCCTGCGCTGTCTGGGACGGAAGCTGTCTATACCACAGATCTCCTTTATGCGCTTTCTTCTGATAATACCAGTCAGGATACTTCTCCAGCCCCAATTCTTTATATCGACGGCGTTCATAGTTGCAGACATTCCAGAGCTTGGAAGCAGCGTAACACATATGCCCTATAATATTAGAATATTCCGGCCGGATATTGACCGATGTTCTGTGCGACAACAGCATTCTCCTCCCCCTTCAGACAGCCATGCATATGAATATTTACAATTCACATTGAATTAATACGACTTGCTCTGATGTTCAATATAACGGCGAATATTTTCCTCAGATACGGATCCGA
>NZ_QUEL01000025.1:0-40155 GCF_003478145.1 Clostridium sp. AF29-8BH
TCCCGTAAAATAAAGGGTTTGTTACTGTTCACGCATACGTGCCCAGTAACGGAATTTGCCGTGGCTTCGCATTTAAATACGGCAAATTCCTGCTGCCACCACGTTTTCTACGGCACTTTCGGTTCCAAAAGTGCCTACCTGTGAACAGTAACTATATAAGTTCTAATTTGATTCAAAACACACTCTCACTCTGAGTCAGACAGCGGTTCTTTCTGTATATAAAAAGCTTTCATTTTGCATTGCATATATCATATAATATATTGCACATTTTTTATAACGATACAGTTATCCGATTCTCCCAAATTTTCCTAAATCATCGAATTCTGTGCGAAACGCACCTCACAAATTACCAGAATAAAAAGATAAATTAGAACGAAACCACCTGCGACCGCAGTTCATTTCGATAAGATATATTGAGTCTAACACATCTATTCTCTAAATGCAAGAACTCTTTTGGAATTTTCACAACGAAAAATGCCCGCCCCAGAAAATAAAATTCATATTCCAAATTTCATTTTCCAGAGCAGGCACTTTCCCACTAACTCATATTTCAAGTCGAACATCCGTGAGACTTGGCGCGTGATTCTGGTCAGCAAAGCTGACATATTCCTATCAGAATCACTGCGCATCCTCGCGGAGCGTTTATCTCATTCGGAGATTGGACTCCCACTGAGACAAATTTGCCATTACTCACCACCTGAAGAGGTGGGAGTCTTCTAGACTGAGATAAATTCCTATTTATTTTATCTCAGCCACATTCTCCCAAGAGTATCCCACATCAATGCCGATGCATCGAGAACGACGACATATCATACGCCTTCAGGTTCTCATGTACTTCTCTTGCATCTGCCTCGGCGATGAGTTTGTCTCTCGACTTCTTCGCCTCCATCTCGGCTTTGTGCTTGCTCGGTCCGCCGACACAGCCGCCGACGCACGCCATACCCTCGATGAAGTCCTCCGGCAGACGTCCCACTTTCAGAAGAAGAAGGGCTTTCTTACACTCAGCCGCACCGTTGCAGCGCGCTACCTTGATATCGGTATTCTCACCAGACTCTTTCAGACATTCTAATACCGCCGCTGTTACGCCGCCGCCATTGCCGAAGCGTTTTCCAAATACACTGGCTTCCTGCATGCTGTTCTCTTCCGGCTCCAGATTTACATCTTTCGCCCGCATCATCGCACGGATCTCTCCGTAAGTCATCGCATAGTCCGCATTGCCCTGGATATTCAGATCCAGCGTCTCGCTCTTCTTCGCGATACACGGTCCGATAAAGACAGTGACAACCTCCGGATCCTGCGCCTTCAGCATACGGGAGATCGCACACATCGGGGAAACCGTCGTGGACATATTGTCAAGCAGCTGTGGGAAATGCTGTTTGATCATGTTGACAAATGCCGGACAGCAGGAGGTCGTCATCTTCTTGCCCTCTTTGTAAGCTTCCGCCCACTCTTCCGCCTCGGCTGCCGCGGTCATATCGCCGCCCAGACCAACCTCGATCATATCTGCAAATCCAATCTTCTTTAAAGCTGTTTTCCAGCTTGCAAACGTGATGTCCGGTCCAAACTGGCCTTCGGTCGCCGGTGCCAGCATCGCTACGACCTTTTTGCCTGCGTTGATCAGGCGGATCACATCGACCATGAAGGTCTTGGAACCGATCGCACCGAACGGGCAGGAATGGATGCAGGCGCCACACTGGATACATTTTTTCTCATCGATCACACATACACCATACTCATCGTAGGTAATCGCATCCACTGGGCAGACCTTCTTACACGGGCGCTCCAGATGGGCAATCGCATTGTATGGGCATGCCTGGGAACACTTTCCGCACTCGCGGCATTTATCTGGGTCGATGTGCGCCTTGGTATTTCCCATGCTGATCGCTCCAAACGGACAGGAGTTCTGGCAGGCTTTACCCATACATTTACGGCAGTTATCGGTGACTGTGTAGGACGCAATCGGGCACTCCTCACAGGCTGCATTGATAACCTGTACGACGTTGTTTGTATTGCGGTCAGACGGACATTTACCTTCTGCCAGACGGATTCTCTGGCGGACAATCTCTCTCTCCTTGTATACACAGCAGCGGTACTGTGCCTGCGGACCAGGGCTGATTTTGTACGGAATATCGTCTCTTCCGTCCTCTAACTGATCATTCCAGGCAAGCTTTGCTACCTCATAAAGTATCTCATGTTTGATGCGCAGAATTGTCGCGTCATTCGTTACCATGGTTTATCCTCCTTATTAATAATACGTTACCGTAACTTTCTTTCCCATACCTTCGACTGCTTCTTTTAGCTGTTTGACCAGGTTCTGGCGGATTCCCAGATCAAACGCCAGCCCTGGATTCTGGTAGGCGCTGTTCGCCGCCGTTCCCACAAACATATGTAATTCCGTGCAGTCTTCTATCAAAATCTTCGCGATCATGGACGCACCATTTTTCTTGTCCAACTCGCTGAAAAACTCAGAACTTAAATCGCATTCGATCAGATAGCGTTTCAGAAGTTCGATCGCTTTTCGCAGCGTCAGGACTCCCTCCGTCACCAGATCGATGCCTTCCATAAAAGCGATCGGCGGAATATCCGGGTCGCTGTAATCCATTGATACCCGCAGCGGTCGTCCCAGCTCCCGCGACAGGATCGTCGCGCTGGTTCCGCCCGATACAATGTGCTTTGCCGACTCATCTTTCATAAAATCCGCCGTGATCGTCTCATCGTCGTTGCGGTCGAGCGGCGGTCCCGTCATCAGGTTGACCGGTTTCCGGTCAATGATCCGGGCTACCACAACCGTCGTATCATCGCCCGGTTTTCCCTCGTAAATCTGGCTGCATTCCGCACAGAGTGCCGCCGCCATACGTGCCGACGAAAGAGAGGTCAGGCATTGTTCCGAAACAAACTCTGCCACCGACTCCCACGGCCAGCCAAATTTATATTTGCCGCTCTTTCCGACTCCCGCGTGCGTCACGCCGTCGCTGACAAGTACCAGCGCATCACCCTTCTGAACCTGGAACCGGCACTCGCTGATCTCCTTGTCCTTGACGAGACGCTTGTATTTCTGCAGCTCCACCACATGACCACAGCGCAAAAAAATGCATCGCGGGTTATCATATTCAACTAAATATACCTCGCCGTTGTTGAAAATCTGGAGAATCGAGAACGTCGCATACGCCACCTGTCTCGTCTGACAGATCGGAAGCGTCTGCACAATCGTCTCCACACATTCCTCCAGCGTGGCTCCATTTAAAAACATCGTACCCAGAATCTTTGCCGTCAGCGTCGAAAGAATATTCGCCTTGACGCCGCTTCCCATGCCGTCCGCCAGAATGATAACGTCCGAATCTTTCGTTTTCAGGCACTCTACCGTATCGCCGCACAGGATCTCTGAATACTTATTCAGACTTTTAAACGTGACATCTACGGTTACTCCCATTTATCGGACCTCACTTTCGCTCTCATCGTCAATCAGGGAACAAAGCTTCATCAGGGTTGTCTTCGTCTCCGCCGTCGTCTCACCCAGGAGTCCGGCAATATTCTGTGCAACCATCATCTGTTTGTAAATGACATTCTGTGCCAGATCAATGGTCGCCTTTTTCTTGGCATATTCCTGTTTTGCCTGTTTTTCCTCGCGCGTCACATCAATGATCGTGGCAATGACAAAATTGCCGTCATCGATATACGCAATGTTTTGAAGCGTCACAAGATTCCGATCCGGATAGATCACCTTCCGGCTGTGGACGCTTGTGTGCGTCCGGAATACCTCGCGTACATCCTCGGCGTTGATAAAGTCCTCCAGCGGTTTTCCCTTGATCGCCTCCGGTTTGACGCCGAAATACATTTCTGCCGCCACCGAACACTCCCGAATCCGCATATCATCGTCGATGATCATGATCAGGTTCGGGGACGTATCCATCACCAGATGGGACAGCGACTGCGCCCGGTCATGCAGGTACGGAATACACATATCGACCTCCGCCTTTTTCTGGAAAACAGCGATCGCCTTCTCCCGGCAGGTCGGATAACCGCACGCACCACAGTTTAATTCCTGCTCCGGCGTCATCTTGCCCGTCTTTTTCAAGATCTCCCGGATCTCTTCCTCGGTCGGAATCCGCTCCTTCTGGGAACGATCCACAAACGTCCGGTGAATCTCCACCTGGCGCGCCGCCTCATGCATCAGGGATAGATCTGCCGGTTCCTTCGGAAGCATCGCTTCCAGATCCAGCTTAACTTTAAAACTCGACACTGAGGTCGCCGTGGACGGTCCATTGACACAGCCTCCATGACAGGCGTTCATCTCGATGAAACAGCCAGCCACCTCGCCGGTTTTCATCGCCTCACAGACATCCAGGCAGTCCTTCACGCCGCTGACGTAGAACTTGCGGTACTTGTCCGGTTTCTTCTGGGTCGCCGTCACCGCCGTAAGCAGTCCGCCGCTGACCGGATAACGCAGATTCGCGCCCGGTTCACGATCTTCGAATGGTTCTTCCTCACATGCTTCGATCTCGATCTGTTCCTCTGACAACCACTGTTTTAAATCCTCAAATGTGAGGACTGCATCGGGCTTCACAACCCTGTTTTTCTCTTTTTCCGCGATACACGGTCCGATCACAACCACCTTCGCCGCCTCGCCGAACTCCGCGTGCAGCATGCGCGTATGGATCCCCGACGGAATCAGCACCGGTGCCAGATATTTGATCAGTTCCGGATAATGAATCTCAATCAGGTTCACGATACTCGGACAGGCAGTTGTGATGATATTTTTCATCTCGCCCTGCTCTAATAAACGGACATACTCTTCCGTCGCCAGCGCGGCGCCCTCCGCCGCATCACAAACATTCGTAAATCCCAGCTTTTTTAATGCTGACTTGACCTGCCCCCGCTTTTTATACGGCAGAACCCCCATATAGGAAGACGACAGCGATGCAATAACCGGTGCGCCGCTCTCAATCAGCTTTTTGACCTTGGAAAGTTCGCTCGGAACACGTTTTGCCGACTGCGGGCAGTTCAAAAGGCACTGCCCACAGAGAATACAGCGATTTGGCATGATATATGCATGACCATCCCGGATCATGATTGATTTCACTTCGCAGCCCCGCACACATTTATAACAATGCTTACACATCGTCGCCTTAAAATCAATAATCGGCATAGACTCTCCCTCTCTTTTTGCCGTTATATGTAAACGATTACGCGTTCAGGCGTCCCAGAATCTCCTTCTGGAAAAATTCTTCCGTTGTCTCCGGTTTTACGGAATACAGTTCTCCATCTACCGTCACACAGACACCTTTACGGCAGTTGCCGCTGCAGAAATCTCCATTTAAATCCACCTCACTGTCCAGATGATTCTCTGAAACCAGCTTCTGCAGCTTCTGGATTACCTCGCGGGATCCTTTCAGATGACAGGCACTTCCGATACAAATCGATACTCTCATATAATGACCTCCTCACTATCCGTTATAAAACAGACGCAGCCTTTCACCGGAGATTCCCGGTCAAAAAACTGCCTGTTCACATGCATCTTCCAGGGGAATTTACTAAAAATGCATCTTTCCCCATTCTTCTTCATTATCTCATATTGTGATATTATTATCAATCAAATTTCTTTCTGATTTTGTATTTTTTTTAGACCATAAGTACCTGATTCCAAAACCTTTTCACTTTCTTTTCATCAGCTTATGACTCTCCCGGTGTTTTTTAGGAAAATAATCTTTTTATCGGACACCTTGCACTGCTTTTCTATAATATTTCCATCTTCCCCATGTACGCCCGTAGCCTCTCCACATTCCCGTCCGCAAAACAGTAACCATCCATGCCGCAGCCCTTCGCGCTGTCGATGTTATCCTGACGGTCATCGATGAAAAAGCATTCTTCCGCTTTGAGATGAAATTTTTCAAACAATCTCTCATAGATCGCCGGATTCGGCTTCGCCAGCTTCTCCTCCGCTGAGACAAGCGTGCCATCAAAATATTCAATGCCCGGAATCTCCTGCTCGAACACACGCAGGCGCACGGAACAATTCGAGCAGAGGTAGATGCCGCAGCCCTTTTCTTTCAGTTCCTTCACCAGCTCTCCCATCCCCGGCTTTGCCAGATGTTGTACTCATGCCAGTGTTCCAGACTTTCCTTCGCCAGCCAGCGCAAATGTTCATTTGGCAGGCGTTTCTGCACCCGCTCCAGCGCCTGTGCATCCGTCAGCGTTCCCTCGTCTAAAAGCGACCACTCCTTCGAATCAAACAATTCGCGGCGCATCCACTCCACATCCTCCGGATTATCTGTGTACTCCCAGCACACCTTGACCGGATCATACTCCAGTAAAACCATTCCCATATCAAATACTATATTTCGAATCATACTTCTGCCTTTCTCTCATCCCGCAAATCTGTCGCCATTCCTGCGGCAGATGGAATTTTCAGTCCAAAAAATTCTCACCTGCAAGCATCATAATCATTTATATTTTAACATAAATTTCTCATTTTTTTATTTCCATTTTCATAAATTAATGGTACAATAATAGAAAATTTTTCAGGAGGTACCGCTTATGAAAATGATTATCGCAATCATTGGCAGTGAGGACGCCGATGATTTAGTATATGAATTAAACCAGCACTCCTTCTTTGTCACCAAGCTTTCCACGATGGGCGGCTTTCTGAAAAAGAAAAGTACAACCCTGATGCTCGGTGTCGAAGATGAACGCGTCGAGGACGCCATCTCCATCATCAAAAAAATGTCCGGTGCCCGCGAGCAGCTTGTATACACGCCGCCGACCATGGCCGGAAACTGCTGCCCGACCGTTAATATGACCGTTCCGATGAACATGAAAGTCGGCGGAGCAACCGTATTTGTAATAAATGTAGAAGAATTTCAGAAATTCTAATTTTTTGATTTATATTACAAATCCGAATTACAAAAGGGGCTTTCGCTTGCGCGTCTGCCCCTTTTTGATTCATTTTATAGAAAAAGAAAAACTCCCGGAGAAATCATCTCTGGGAGTTCCACGCTGCACTCAGGTTCTACAGCTAATCATGCAGAAGAAGGGACTTGAACCCTCATGATGTTGCCATCACACGGACCTGAACCGTGCGCGTCTGCCAATTCCGCCACTTCTGCGTAATTTCTAGTGCGGGCAACAGGACTTGAACCTGCACACTCTCGTACCAGAACCTAAATCTGGCGCGTCTGCCAATTCCGCCATGCCCGCTTGCTTGTCTTTCTGACTCACAAGTGTGTTTATTATAACATAGGGTAGTTCAAAATGGAAGAGTTTTTTTTATTTTTTTGAATTTTTTCGAAAGTTCTTTTAGAAAAAATGTGCGGCAAATTCATCGATACTGAAAGTCCGTGTGATCTTTCGTGTGATCCTTGTACCGAAAAGTGTGTACCTATAACGGAATATTTTGTTCCGCTTGAAATCTTAAAAACACAAAAAAGGCTTGAAAACAAAGGAAAAACCAATGTTTTCAAGCCTTTCTCTATCATGGAGACAACGGGATTCGAACCCGCGACCTTTGCGTTGCGAACGCAACGCTCTCCCAGCTGAGCTATGTCCCCGTCCAAACTGTTATCATTATAGCACAACTGGAATGAATTGCAAGTAGAGAATAAAAAAACAGAAACCCTTGTAAATCAAAGGCTTCCGTTCTTTTCTAGCAGAGCTGCTGACGGGAATCGGACCCGTGACCTCCGCACTACCAATGCGACGCACTACCGACTGTGCTACAGCAGCATCTTTTTGTTTTTGGCTCATCTCTAAGCTCGATTAGTTTATCATGATACAATCGTTTTGTCAACGGTTTTTTTGAATTTTTTTTATTTTTTTAAATTTCCCGTTTTTTTCATCGGATGCCTCCGTTTTCATTCGCAGACATCCGATTCTCATTTCCTATCTTTTCATATTTCTATATGATTCCAACGGGGAGGGGAGCAGCGGAATCAGTTGACCGATAACCTTCACTTACCCTACATCATTCTCTGACGCACAATCTCATATGCCAGCACGCCAGCTGCCACCGATGCGTTCAGGGAGTCGATATCTCCCTTCATCGGGATCGATGCGATGAAATCACATTTTTCCCGCACCAGACGGCTGACACCTTCGCCCTCATTGCCAATCACCAGACCGATCGGTCCTTTTAAGTCGAGGCGGTACATGCTCTCTCCTCCCATATCGGCACAGACAAACCAGAGTCCTCTCTCTTTCAGCTCCTCGATCGTGGCTGAAATATTGGTTACCTTCGCTACCGGCGTATAATTCAGCGCTCCCGCCGAGGTCTTCGCAACCGTCGATGTCAGTCCCACTGCGCGGCGTTTCGGGATAATCACGCCATGTGCGCCTGCCAGATTGGCAGTACGGATGATCGCACCCAGATTGTGCGGATCCTCAATGCCATCCAGAATAAAGAGAAACGGCGGCTCGCCTTTCTCTTCTGCCAGCTTTAGCATATCTTCCACCTCTGCATAGCGGTATGCCGCTGCCTGTGCAATCACGCCCTGATGCTTGCCGGTCTCAGAAAGCTGGTCGAGTCTCTCCTTCGCCACATAGTGGATGATCGTATTCTGCTTTTTTGCCTCTCTCGTGATCGTCTTGACCGGTCCATCCTGGCAGCCATCCAGCACAAACAGCTTATCCACCGTCTTGCCCGAACGGAATGCCTCTAAAACGGCGTTTCTGCCTTCGATCATCGTCTCTTCAAATCTATTTTCCTGCTTATTTTCCTGTTCCATCTATTTTCCTCATCATGATTTATAACGATATTAATTCTCCCATCTGTTCCAGCCCTTTTCCCAGAAGTTCTGCCATCCTGTCAAACTGCTCGGTCAGATAGAGATAGCCCATCAGCGCCTCAAATCCGGTCGCCATCCGGTAATCCTTCATCGTCGCGTGCTTCGGCATCGTAAAAGATTTCGCATTGCGTCCGCGTCGGTATGCCGCCTTCTCCGCATCCGTCAGCTCTTCCTCCAGAAGCAGATAAAAATGTGCCTGTGCGTCCGCCTTGACCAGGTTCGCCGTCTTCTTGTGCATCTTGTTGACCTGCATATTGCCGCGGTTCATGACAAGGGTGCGGATCGCCAGCTCATAGACCGCATCGCCGATATACGCCAGCGCCAGCGGGGAATACTCCCCCGCCTCAACATGTTTTAAATGCAGCGCTTCCTTAAACGCATTTAAGCCCGTTTCCATTTGACGCCCTCTCTCGTATCTTCCAGAATAATTCCCATATCGAGAAGCTGTCCACGGATCTCATCTGCCAGTGCGAAATTCTTGTCTTTTCTCGCCTGCTGGCGTTTTGCGATCAAGTCTTCTACTTCGCTGTCCAGAATCTCTTCCTTCTTCTCCGTGATAATACCGAGCACATCGCAGAGTTTGTCCATCGTCTCTTTGACATAGGAAACGTATGCCTTCGTCGATGCTTCCGAAATCGTGGAGTTGCTCAGGCGTACAATCTCAAAAATAGCTGAAATCGCATCTGCGGTGTTGAAATCATCGTCCATCGCCGTCTCGAACTTCTGAACCAACTCCTCGACTGCTGCCTGATTCTGCCTCTCCTCTGCCGTCATCTCGCCCTCTTTCGCTGCTTTCAGGCAGTCTGCCTGATGCTCTGCCGCAGTGCGGATGCGCTCTAAGCTGTTTTTCGAAGCTTCCATCAAATCCGCGCTGAAATTGAGTGGGCTGCGGTACTGGGCGCTCAGCATGAAGAGACGCAGAACCTGCAAATCGTATTTCTCACTGATCTCACGCACGGTAAAGAAGTTTCCAAGAGATTTGGACATCTTGCGGTTATCAATATTTAAGAATGCGTTGTGCATCCAGTAGTTGGCAAAGGTCTTGCCGTTCGCGCACTCGCTCTGCGCGATCTCATTTTCATGGTGCGGGAAGATCAGATCCTCTCCGCCCGCATGGATATCGATGGACTCGCCAAGGTATTTCTTGGACATCTCGGAGCACTCGATATGCCAGCCTGGACGGCCCTGGCACCACGGAGACTCCCAGAACGGCTCTCCTTCTTTTTTCGGTTTCCAGAGAACGAAATCGGTCGGATCTTCCTTGCCTTCCTCGCCGGTTACCTTGATCTCACGGAAGCCGGACTGCAGATCGTCCAGATTTTTATGGGACAGTTTTCCGTACTCTTTAAAGGATTTGGTGCGGAAATAAACCGTGCCGTCAGCTGCCACATACGCATGTCCTTTTTCGATCAGCGTATTGATCATCTCGATCATACCGCCGATCTCCTGAGTCGCCTGCGGATTCTTCGTCGCCGGTTTGACGTTCATCATCTCCATATCTTTTTTGCACTCTGCGATATAACGCTTGGAGATCGTCTCCGCATCCACGCCCTCCTCGATGGCTTTCCTGATGATCTTGTCATCCACATCAGTAAAGTTAGATACATAGTTTACTTCGTATCCTTTGTACTCAAAATATCGGCGAACCGTATCAAATACGATCATCGGTCTTGCATTTCCAATATGAATAAAATTGTAAACGGTCGGTCCGCACACATACATCTTAACCTTGCCCGGTTCGATCGGCACAAACTCCTCTTTTCTGCGGGACAATGTGTTGAAAATTTTCATAACCTCATTACTCCTCTTCTATTTTAAATCTGCTTCCGGTGCTGCCTGACAGCCGCCACAGCCGCCGCATCCACCGCAAGCCGCTGCCTGCGTCATCATTTCACTATCATAACAGTAATTCTCCACTTCCGTCAACAGGGTAATCGCCTGTGAGGAAATGCCCTCGCCGCTGCCTGTAAAACCAAGCCCTTCCTCGGTCGTCGCCTTGACACTCACACGGCTGACCGGAAGCCCCAGCGCATCTGCAATATTTTCTGCCATCTGTGGGCGGTATGCAGCCAGCTTCGGGCGCTGCGCAATGATCGTGGCATCGATATTTTCAATCACATAGCCGCGTTCCTGCAGAAGTTTCCCTACCTTTTTCAGAAGTTCGATGCTCGACGCACCCTCATATGCCGGATCCGTGTCCGGAAAATGCTGTCCGATGTCGCCCAGTGCCGCCGCCCCTAAGAGCGCATCCATCACCGCATGCACCAGCACATCCGCATCCGAATGTCCTAACAGCCCCTTCTCATACGGGATCGTCACGCCGCCTAAAATCAGTTCCCGATCCGGAACAAGTTTATGCACATCATATCCCTGTCCTATTCTCATCGTATTCCAGTTCCTTTCTTGGTCATTTTGTAACTGTCCGGACTGCCCGCAGTTACTTTATTTGATAAATTATTTTATACTTTTGAAAAATATACACTTATCCAACAATTTTTAATTTACGTTCAATACAGCGGACTTCCAGATTGCTCTGGTACTGACAGCTCTCGCCGTCCACGTGAACTGCCATCGGGCGTTCCGTGTAGATCTGGACCTCCCGGCAACTGAAGCACCGCAGCCCCCGGTTGTGGGAGCGCCGGAACAACGCCCGGAGCAGGGTTCCAAGCACCTGCCGCTTCGAGGCATGGCTGACAATGCAGACCTCCAGGTTGCCGTCGCTGCTGTCCGCCTTCGGCGCAAACCAGAATCCGCCGCCCTCGCAGGGTTGAATCTGTGCACTGATAAAATAAATATAATTAAATTCCACCCGGCGCGTTCCATCGAGCAAAATATACCCCCGGATCGGTTTCGCCTTCAAATACTGTATAAATCCCAGTATCCGGTACGACAATCGCCGCAGATGAATCCGGTTGCAGATATTTTTGATCGCCGAACGCTGCATATGCTGGCATACTTCCGCATCCAGCCCGATCCCCGCGCTGACAATAAAACGCCGATGTCGGAGCACATCATCGCCATATGCAATCACACCATAATCGATCTGCCGGATCCGCCGCGCCCTAAAAATCCGGCGCAGTCCGCGCATTGGTCTTCTCGAAAGCCGGAGCCCGCGCGCCAGATCACTGCCTGTTCCCACCGGAATATAGCCCAGCGTCACCATGTCGCAGGAAACGATTCCGTCCACGACCTCATTCATCGTCCCGTCACCGCCCACGACCACAATCACCCGTGCCTCCTTGCAGTGGGACGTCAGCTTCCTTGCATACTCTGTCGCCTGCCCCGCATATTCTGTCAAATATGCTGATACTCAACCCCGTCCCGCACAAGCCGCTGCTCTATTTTCTTCCATATCTTATAGCCGCGGCCACTCTGTGAAGCGGGATTAATAATGAAATAATACATTACTCCATCCTCATATTTTGCCATAACGTCCCCTGCTTTCCGAAAATACAGAAACTCCCCTGCTGGGGCGTTATATTTTATCTTTTACCCTGCCAGAATACCTGTCACAGGATACAGCGCCATTACAATTTTGCATGAGATAAGTATACCATACTTCCTTTTAAATGATAAGAAAATTTCTATAAATTATTTTCTCAAAAGTGTTGACAATCTTGAAAATTTATATTATACTTGCAAAGCAGTCGTGATTTGTGCGAGTGTCAGCGGGATCTTAGCTCAGCTGGGAGAGCATCTGCCTTACAAGCAGAGGGTCACAGGTTCGAGCCCTGTAGGTCCCACTTTTCTAAATTTAATATGGCGAGATAGCTCAGTTGGCTAGAGCACGCGGTTCATACCCGCGGTGTCGAGGGTTCGAATCCCCCTCTCGCTATTTTATCTGGGATCTTAGCTCAGCTGGGAGAGCATCTGCCTTACAAGCAGAGGGTCACAGGTTCGAGCCCTGTAGGTCCCACTTTTTAAAATTTAATATGGCGAGATAGCTCAGTTGGCTAGAGCACGCGGTTCATACCCGCGGTGTCGAGGGTTCGAATCCCCCTCTCGCTATTGATGAAGCAGCTTGCAGTTGAGCAAGCTGTTTTTATTTTACTTAACGTCCCTGTCCATCCATAAAATTTTTGTTTAACAAATTTCACATTCCATAACCTTTTTCTTAATATTTATAACAATCCCTATTTAGCCTTGAAGTTGGCGGGTGAGTGTGCTATAATCAGACGAACTTGGAGAGATGTTAAAATAATGTTAATTTATTTATGATAAAAAGAAAATCGAGGTTGATTGATATGAAACATTTTCTGAAGGAACTCCTGAAGAAATACGGGCATATATGGATTCTGGGATACGGATTTATCTATCTTCCGTGGTTTATGCATCTGGAAAAAACCGTGACCTCCAATTACCATATCATGCACTCATCGCTGGATGATATGATTCCGTTTAATGAATACTTCGTCATCCCATATTTACTGTGGTTCGCCTATGTGACCGCTGCGATTGCATACCTGTTCTTCAAGAACAAAGAAGAATATTACCGGTTATGTGCATTTTTATTTACCGGCATGACGCTGTCACTCTTAATCTGCACCCTGTTCCCGAATGGAACTGACCTGCGGACGGTCGTAGATCCGGACAGGAATCTCTGTTCCCGTCTGGTCTATATGCTCCACCAGGCTGATACAAACACGAATGTATTTCCGAGCATCCACGTGTACAACTCCATCGGAACCCACATCGCGGTCATGAAGAGTGAATCTCTGAAAAAGCACAAAGTAATCCGGATTCTTTCCGGTATCCTGATGGTCGCTATCTGCATGGCAACTGTCTCGCTGAAGCAGCACTCGGTTCTGGACGTCGCAGGCGCGATTCTTTTAAGCGCAGCTATCTATCCGTTAGTATATGCGGGAAGCACGCAGGAAGAGACAGAGAACGAACCGGAATATATTCGCTAAAGGATTTCTCAAGACAAGTAAACATAAGCTGGCGCCAAAGTATGACAGGTGCCAGCTTTTTATCTGCGATAAATCCCCCCTGCCGCAGCCGTTACGAAAACTAGGTTTCTAACATTCATCACGTGGTAATCCCTTATCGAATCATATCTAATGATTGACATAGAATCAGAAAATCCGACCATCTGGAAACACTCGACTTTCCAGACGATCGGATCTTTTAATTTCACTTTTATGATAGATTTGATTTCGTTTTCTAATCCATATTATTTCAATTTTTATAATGGATTTCTAGTTAAACCCATAAAACTTCTGCGAAATCTTATAGCAGGCGATCGACACCTTCCGTCCGCCTTTTCCCGGCAGGTTTACGCCCTGTCCGAGGAACCCCCAACGCAGGCGCATATATAACGTGAAGTTCTGCTGTTTCAGATACTGCCACAGTTCTTTTTTCTTCTTCAGATTTTCCTCTGTCTCCGAGCGAATCGCCAAAATCGAGGTAACCGTCATCATAATCTCCAGATAACGGACCATGTAGTGACGCAGCTTCGGATTTTTAATCTTCGTCACATCATAATATCCTAACATCAGCTTCGTAACAAGAATCTGCTGGTCGATACGACCGATCATAACCTTTTCGTTGACCGACTGGTCATCGCGTCCGATAAAATAGCGGTAGAAATTCACATCCAGATAGTACATGGATTTTACGTGCGGAAGCGGCTGGTAAACGAAAATGTTATCCACATAGAATGTGTGCTTCGGCAATTCCAGACCGCAGCTTCGAAGCATTTCTACTCGGTAAATAACCGAGTGCATCAGGATATACTGTCCCAGGCGGAAGCCTCTTGCACCGTTCCAGTCGATGAGCTGGCGTTTTGGGAGCGCCATGTTGTAGTTCATGACCTTTTTGTGTTTTGCGCCCTGTTTTTCATAAACGAAGTTGGTAATCAGCATATCCAGCGTCACATTGTCATGGACAAATTTGCGCAGCGTATCCAGAACCTCCATATATGCCTCTTCGTTGACCCAGTCATCGCTGTCCACGACCTTATAATAGACGCCCGTCGCATTGCGCAGTCCCGCATTGACGGCCTCGCCGTGACCACCGTTTTCCTGATGAATCGCCCGGCAAATTCCCGGATAGTTTCTCTCATACTCATCGGCAATCTCCGCCGTATTATCTTTTGTGGAACCGTCATCCACGATCAGGATCTCCACCTCATCGCCGCCTGGCAGCAGGGATTCGATGCAGTTACGCATATATGCCGCCGAATTGTAACACGGAATCGCTACCGACAACAGTTTCATTGGTTTATTTTCTCTCAAAACTCCAGTTCCTCCATCTCTTTGTTGACCCGATCCTCACAGGAACGCATGGCGAGAATCGTCTGTTCCATCAATTTGTCTAATTCCCAGCCAAGCTGCTCTGCCCCGCGGCGGATCACATCTCTGGAACATCCAGCCGCAAATTTCTTGTCCTTAAATTTCTTCTTAAGACTTGAAAGCTCCATGTCCTTGGTGCTCTTGGACGGGCGCATCTTCGCCGCCGCCCAGATAAGCCCTGTCAGCTCATCGGCTGCAAACAACACCTTTTCCATCTCATGTTCCGGAGCCACATCCACCCGTATGCCGTAGCCGTGGCTGACAACCGCATGGACTAAATCTTCCTCTGCGCCTCCGTCGCGCAGAAGCTCCGGTGCCCGCTCGCAGTGTTCTTCCGGATAAAGTTCAAAATCAATGTCATGCAGCAGTCCTGCCATGCCCCAGAATGCTTTTTCGTCCCCGTATCCCAGCTGCTCAGCATACCACTCCATGACGCCCTCCACGGTCAGTCCATGTAAAATATGAAATGGTTCTTTATTATACTTGCGAAGGAGCGCAAGCCCCTGTTCTCTGCTCAGTGATGTCTGTTTCATCCTCCGTGCCTCTCTTTCTCCTTCCACGTTTCCGTGTCCGGATCCTTGTTTGAGTCCTGATTGGAAATATTTTTCTATGCAAAAAATACATCCTTTTCATGATTCTCAGTAATTCACACTATCTATAGTTATAACAAAATTAACCAGCAAAATAAAGCAGATTTTTGTAAAACTATTATGAACAAATCGCTACTGTTCACGGGTAGGCACTTTTGGAATCGAAAGTGCCGTAAGAAAACGTGGTGGCAGCAGGAATTTGCCATATTGATCTGAATTCTGTTTCAAAATACGAAATGCATCGTCTTAAACACCACCCATAATCAATCTTCTCCACTGTTTCTGCCGCATAGATCGGATAAGCAGCCACCTGCTCGTCATTAATATAATAGGATGCCTGCCCGACCTCCTGTCCTTCATGAACCGGTGCTTCCAGCTCGGTCGGGTACTCATAACGGATGTCTGGCTTCTCGTCCGCGCGCAGAAGCATCAGAAACGTCTGTTTTTCCGATGGCAAATTCAGTGTGAGCGCCGTCGTTCCTTTCACGCCCCGCCTCACCTCCACCTCCGGAAATGTTTTCTCCCGGTCAAATATATCATACCAGTTATATGTATCAAATGCATACTGATCGAGTTTCCGCATATCCGCCCATTTGTACGTCTTGTGCGGCGGCCACCCGCAGCCAAGAAGCGCCACCGTAAATGCTTTTCCCTCTTTTTTTAACGCCGCCACATAACAGTACCCGGCTTTCCCGGTAAATCCTGTCTTGCCCGACAGCACCTCCGCGCACTGGCTTAAAAGCGCGTTGTGGTTTGCCAGGTAAAATGAACGGTTTCCCGACTCATCCTGAATCGTCCGTGATGCCGTACGGGTAATTTCCAGAAATGTTTCGCGGCACGGCGACTGGAACGCGCAGTAGCGCATGATCCGCGCCATATCCGCCGCCGAAGCGCTGTGTTCGTTTCCATCCTCATCCGCAACGTCCAGACCGTTCGGTGTCACGAAACAAACATTCTTACATCCTATCTCCCGCGCTTTCCGGTTCATTTTCTCCGCAAATCCTTCCACACTTCCCCCGATGTGCTCCGCCACCGCCACGGCGCTGTCGTTGTGGGATTCCAGCATCAGGGAATAGAGTAGATCCGATAGGCGGTACCGCTCCCCCGCCCGCATATTGAGCTGGACATCCGGCATGGAGGCCGCTTTCTCTGATACCCCGACCCAGTCATCGGGATTTCCCTGTTCCAGTGCGAGAATGCAGGTCAGAATCTTCGTCGTGCTTGCCATCGGATAAGCGGTATCCGCATCTTTCTCCGCCAGAATACGCCCACTGTCCGCATCCATGAGAACCCAGGCGCGGGCGTGAAGGGTCTGTTGTAGAGAAGTCTCTTTCTCTCCCAGAATCTCTTTATTTTCTATGTTTTCACGAACAAAAACCGCCCCGCCGACCGGAACCAACTGAATCATCACCAGTATACTTCCTGCCAGCAGAACGGCTATCCATTTTCTGATTCTATCTCCCATCCGGCTGCTCCGGAATCCCTTTTCAGGAGATTATATGAGAATAAACCTGTTTTCTATGACTTTTTCTTTTTATTTTTCCAGCGGCTCATTCAGCTTCTCCGTCCCCGACAGCGCAAACCGTCCGCCCGCGATGATCTTTACACTCGTTCCATCTGGATGAATCGCCTCGATCGTATCCAGCTCGGAGTACGGGATTGTAATGTCCGTATGGCAGCCAAAATATGCCTCCTGCGGGTTTTCTTTGCGTTTTGCTGAAATCTCATTCTCACGCGCCACCATCTCGCGTCCATCCGGGTTGAAGACCGGGCAGTCCTCCATCCAGCTGTAGCAGGTATCGCCTACCGCAAAGTGCGGTCCCATCTTCTCGGCAATCAGAATCGGGAATTTGTCGAGAATGCCGTAGCGCAGCGCTACCTCATACGCAGTTGTGTTGGTGCCAATCGCAAACTCGCCCATCGGCAGCGTCTCATGGTTTTTGAGGATCATCTGTTTCACTAACGCCTTATTTTCCTCTTCCGTCTCAAAGTTTTTGCAGGTATAGGAGACAGCGATACCATTTTCAAACCGGATTTCCAGATCTTTGAACTGAAATTCCCCGATATAGACGCTGCCGACATGCAGAAGCCCGTTTGTCCCAGCAAGCTGCGGGGAGGTAAAGACTTCTCCAACCGGAATATTTACATCCGCCACACAGTTTTCGAAATTCGACTGTTTCGTCGGCTCAGCAAGCGTGTGAAGCTGTACGGTCAGATCGGTACGGTTGCCGCCGCGTCCGCTGATGTGGACTTGCGATGCCTGATCCAGTTCGTTGATCATGATCTGCTGGATGTCGCGGTACAGCTCATAGTCCAGCGTATTGATGCGGATCGTCTCCTTAAAAATCGCCTCAAACTCCGCTCCGATCTCCGGAAGCGGGAATGCAATGATTGTGAAGCTCGTCTCCGTCCCCGGAATATACGCGTCCACAATCTGCATCGCCTCATTGCTGTAGGATAACAGCAGTTTCTCCTGTTTTTCACTTAAAGAAAAGGCTGCTGCTGCATTGACCGGCTCAAATCCGACCTCGCCGAAGGTTTCCACAACTGCCGGACCGGCATATACCGACGCCAGATCCTTGTATGTCTCATATGCCACCTTTAAAATAGACAATTTCCGCTCACGAAAGGCCTTGTCCAGGTAAACCGCATTGTCGTAGCGGTGATCATACTCGTACTGGCGGTTTGCCGGTGTGCCATAGTAACCGTTCGTGCGCGCCGCCATCCGGTTCACCGTGCCGATGGAGGCTCGGGCAATGATCGGCTCCAGACCGAGTTCGCGGAAATTTTCCACTGCCATCCGGATCATGCGCTCAAATCCGATGTGGTAACGGATCTGCACCGTTTTCTTGCCCTCATAGCTGCGTCCGGTCGCCGCAAATCCCTTGCGGTAGCCTTCTGTGTAGGTATCTGCCATCCGGCGTACCGTCTCCTCCGGCAGCTCATTCATAAAACGTGCCGTCGCAAGCTCTGTCTCCGAGATATATTCGCCAAACCGGTACAGATAACGCAGATCGTTTAAATCACTGTCCATGATGATCGATTTTCCAAAATCCAGCGACGGATCCAGCGTCTCACGCACCCGCCACGGAAGCATCCGGTCACAGTAATCGCTGACAAAATAATAAAGCGGCTCGCGAAGCTCCGCCAGCTCCGGCGTCCCGCCCTCAAACAGGTTGTAAACCTCAATAAACAGTTCCTCCAACACCGTCACATCCACCAGACGGCTCTCATAGGCGTAAACGATCGCGCTGCGGATCTCCGTATAGAGAAATGACAGCCACGGACCATAGTCCTCTCCCAGCTCTTTTGCCGCATAGTCCGGGTTCGCAAAGCTCTTCCCATACGCCCCTGGAAGTATATCCGCATAAAGTGTCCGGTTAAATTCTGCCGCCTCTTCCTGGCTCATCGTCGCCAGCGTCCCATCCATCTGTTTCTGGAAGGTTTCTTCTATCAGCTCGATAAACTGGACGGTGCGCTCAAAAAATGCCCGGTATGGCTCGCCAACCGTCGCTTCTTCTTTCATATGGCCGATGCGCTCCATCGCGAGCTCATGGCGCTCCGCAACCGCCTCATTTTCTTCTTTCAAAAGTTCCCAATATTTCATGTTCAGATATTTCCCTCCTTCTGCCATCGCCAAATTTCACTTTCAAACCACGCCCGCCGCAAAGGCTCTTACCGGCGTTCCATTGGTCCGGCATTCCAGGCAAGCCATGCATAAAAACCATTCATTCTTAGCCCCGGATGCCAATCAAAATCGTCACAATCCACCAGATGACCAGAAGCCCCGACAAAATCGTACCAATTTCGCGAATATATAATTTTTTTCTTCTTCTTTAAAAGATTTCCATCCGTACATCAGCGATGCCACGGAAAATAATATGCTCGAAAAGCACATCGACAGCGCGCCGACCGGCGTATTGCCCTGGCTGCGGACACTGAATGCCATCCCTGCCACGCACAGCAGCAGACCGACTCCCGCCAGTCCCAGGCAGAGATAGCCGTGTTCTGCCATCGGCTTGCGGATATAAGAAATCCGGTTATCTGTTTGACGTCCCATGCAGACACCTCCCAATTGCACGTGTAATCCACTGGCAGAGGTAGCCAGCAATTCCACCTAACGTATTTAAAAACATATCATCCACATCAAAACTTCCCACTTTGAATACGAGCTGAATCGTCTCGATGCTTAAAGTCAGAAGGAAGCTCAGAATCAACATCAGGTACCATTTTCCAAATCTCGGACTGATGATCGGCAGGAAAAATCCAAACGGCATGAAGCACACCACGTTGCCAGCCGTATTTAACAGGAACGCTTCCGTCCCCACTATATCACGATAAATATAAAACCGTTTGATTTCCTTAAATAAAACGAGATTATAGGCATACTCCACATGCGGCGCGCGCCCGAATCCGTCCGAAAAAAACATAAAATATATAAGAAGCACCAGGTATGCGACAAAGAATATCCAGCACACCTTCTGATGCGTTTTTGTCCGTTTCCACATAATTCCCCACATAAACTGCCAGAAATGAGAAAAACCGTACACCGTCCCCGGTCATACGGTTTTTCTCTTTCGACTGGGCATATCTGCCCTGTTTCAAATCCAATTTTTAGAATGTAATATCTGATTTGCGTTTCAGTAAAAACGCACCGCTGACGATCGCCATCACACCGGCTGCCAGCCCTACCGTGATGATCACGCTTCCAATCACGATATTAATCACACCGGTTCCCTGCATCGTTTTGTAGATCTTTTCCATATCGATCCGCTCCTTCTTACACTCCGTCGCATGGCATTTCCCATTTCAAGCATGCCGCTCCGTGAACCAAATCTCTATTTTGCACCGTACTGCTCATAGTATGCGTCGATCGCTGCTTTCAGTGTATCATCGATCACGACCTTGCCCTGGCACTCCTTGTTGTACAGGCACTCTACGACATCTGACATCGATACGATCGCAGCGGTCGGGAAGCCGTACAGTTCCTTGATCTCATCCAACGCACACTTTTCTCCCTTGCCGCGCTCCATACGGTTTAAAGATACCATCAGGCCTTTGATCTCCACATCTGCCTGGGATTTGAGGATCGGGAATGTCTCCTCGATGGATTTACCGGAAGTGGTTACATCCTCGATGATAACGACGCGGTCGCCGTCCTTTAACTTGCTTCCCAGAAGGATGCCGGTATCGCCGTGATCCTTGACCTCTTTCCGGTTGGAGCAGTAACGTACTTCTTTGCCGTACAGCTCACTGATCGCCATCGAGGTGGCAACTGCCAGCGGGATTCCCTTGTAAGCCGGTCCAAACAGGACATCGAAATCCAGACCATAGTTGTCATGAATCGCCTTTGCGTAATACTCGCCCAGACGGCGCAGCTGCGTACCGGTTACATATGCACCCGCGTTCATGAAGAACGGAGATTTACGTCCGCTCTTTAAGGTAAATTCGCCAAACTTGAGCACTTCGCTCTCTACCATGAAATTGATAAATTCCTGCTTATACTGTTCCATCATACTCTCCTATCTTACCGAACCGCACCAATCAGTTCATGTATATCTTCAATGCCATATTTTTCCATGTAGGCGTCGATGCCCTTCACGATCTCCTCCGTCGCATACGGATTATGGAAATTCGCCGTACCGACTGCCACCGCGCTTGCGCCTGCCAGAATAAATTCGATCGCATCGTCCGCATTCATGATACCGCCCATGCCGATGATCGGAAGCTTGACCGCCTGCGCCACCTGGTAAACCATGCGGACTGCCACTGGTTTCACTGCCGGACCGGACAGACCGCCGGTACGGTTGGCTACCGCAAAGGTTCTCCGGTTAATATCGATCTTCATGCCAGTCAGTGTGTTGATCAGGGACAGCACATCCGCACCGCCTGCCTCGGCTGCCTTCGCCATCTCCGTGATGTCGGTAACATTCGGGCTGAGCTTCATGATAATCGGCTGTTTCGCATGGCGTTTTACCTCGCGGGTGATCGCCTCCACTGCCTTCGGATCCTGTCCAAATGCGATGCCGCCCTCCTTGACGTTCGGGCAGGAAATGTTGATCTCCAGCATATCGACCGGCTGGCTCGCCAGTTTTTCCACTACATCGACGTAATCTTCCGTCGTTTTTCCACATACATTGACGATAATCTTCGTATCATACTGACGTAAAAACGGGATATCCCTCGATGCAAATAAATCATACCCCGGATTCTGTAAGCCGATCGCGTTGATCATGCCGCCGTACACCTCCGCAATACGCGGGGTCGGATTGCCTGGCCACGGCACATTTGCCACACCCTTGGTCACAACCGCGCCGAGCTTGTTCAGATCGACCATCTCGCCGTACTCTGCCCCTGAACCAAAGGTTCCGGATGCCGTCATGACCGGGTTTTTAAGCTCTACACCCGCAAGATTGACTGCCATCTGTCTCATAATTCTACCTCCTCGGCTAAAAATACGGGACCATCCTTGCAGATCCGCTTGTTGTGTACATTGCTGTGGTGGTCTACATCCTTCGACTGGCAGACACATGCCAGACAGGCGCCGATTCCACATGCCATCTTCTCCTCCAGGGAAATATAGCACTTGATTCCCTTTTCCGCCGCATACTCCTTGATGGCGCGCAGCATCGGGGTCGGTCCGCAGGCGTAGATCACATCCGCCGTCAGGTTCTGCTCCCGGATCGCGTCCAGGACATTGCCCTTCGTGCCGACGCTTCCGTCCTCGGTCGCCACAAAGACTTCTCCATATGCCTCAAATTCATCCCGGAGGAAGAGATTTTCATCCCGGTATCCTAAAATGATCTGTTTTTCGCAGTTTAACTGTTTCGCCATCTCAAGCATCGGCGGAACACCGATACCGCCGCCGATCAGAAATACATTTTCGCCCTCCTGCGGGAAACCATTTCCCAGAGGTCCCATGATGTCGATCGAGTCTCCGGAAACATATTTGGAAAATTCATCCGTTCCTTTACCGGCAATCCGGTATACGATCCGCAGGCGTCCTTCATCCGGATCTGCCTCGCAGATACTGATCGGGCGCGGAAGAAGTCTGGAACCGTCCTGGCTGTAGACCGAGATAAACTGTCCCGGTCTTGCCTCGTCCGCTATGTCCGTCACGATCCACATACTGAAAATGCCAGGTGCCAGTTCTTCCTGACTATATACAACTGCTGTCTCTTTCTTCTGTGCCATGAGCTCCTCCTTACAGTACGCGTCCAATGTCCGCAATCATATCGATGACAGCCTGTCTCGATGCGTCCGCAAAATGCTCCGGACCGAATTTGGCGTATGCGTCTTTCTTGTATGCCGCGATGATACCGCGGGAAGAATTGACGATCGCGCCCAGTCCATCCTCGTTGAAGCAGTATTTTAAGTCTTCTGCCGTACCGCCCTGTGCGCCATAACCCGGAACCAGAAAGTAAGTCTTCGGCATCAGCTTACGCAGAATTTTGCTCATCTCCGGGTAAGTTGCGCCCACAACTGCGCCTACATTACTGTAGTCGCCATCCATGGAAGCCTCCCCCCACTCAACGACCTTCTCCGCTACCAGCTCATAAAGCGGGCGGCCGTCCACCAGACGATCCTGGAACTCGCCGCTGGATGGGTTAGAAGTCTTTACCAGTACAAAGATACCGCGGTCGGATGCGTTGCACTCGTCCACAAATGGTTTCACGCCGTCGGTTCCCAGATACGGATTGACCGTCACATACTCGGTATTGAACGCGGAACAGGTCGTATTTCCAACCTTCACGCTGCCGAGATGACCGGTTGCGTAGGCAGCCGATGTGGAACCGATGTCGCCGCGCTTGATGTCTCCGATGACAATTAAGCCCTTCTGCTGGCAGTATTTGACAGTCCGGTCATACGCTTTCAGGCCTTCGATGCCAAACTGCTCATACATCGCAATCTGCGGTTTGACCGCCGGAATCAGATCAGCCGTCGCATCCACGATCGCACAGTTAAACTGCCTGATCGCCTCTGCCGCTCCTTCCAGGGTCTCTCCGAACTCCGCAAATGCTTTTTCCTTCACGTGCTCCGGAATATATCCAAGCATCGGATCCAGTCCTACACAGATCGGTGCCTTTGTCTTCTGAATCTTCTCAATCAATTTACTAACCATCACGTTCTCCTCCAGAGTATCTCTCATAAATAATCAACTTATTTTATCATAAGTGGAGAGCGCTTTCAAGGGCACGGAGCAAGGAAAAAAGGGTTTTTGCTTATGCCCTTTTGATTGCCCCGAAAGAAGCGCGCCAGCTGTCACGGCATCGGACGGCTGGCGCGCTTCTTTCTTGAGTGTATCGTTTCTTTGAATAATTGGTTTTAAAATTGCAAAATTAGTTTTTCTTGCTTAAATATAAACTATTTCAACATTTAATACAATGAATCAATGCATCTAATGCAGCGTCAACGTCGCCACATAATCTCCATTTTTGTAACTTTTAGCCGCAAAATGTTCCTCCGTCTCCGTCTGAAGTTCCATCCAGAGTTCTTCGGCGGCGAGCATAATGTGGGAGAGCATAATGCCGATGCTGAATTCGCGCATCGCATGGAAGCTTTTGCCCGGAAAGCGGGTTTTTAGGGCGAACACATAGATTCGGTCGGAATAGACGATGAAGCGCCACGGCTGGGTGTTCATCGCGGACGGTGCGAGACGCGCCGCACGGAGAATCGTCTTCATCTGCTCTCCGGCTTCTTCCTTGAAAATACAGAGTTCATTGAGCGGGAGGCGCTTTGCCAGCGGGCTTTCACGGTAGAGCTTGCCCTCCGGGTAGCCGAATGCGACCATCATCAGGCAGCGTTTGCCGCCGCGCACCTTCTGCGCCGGCTGCACGCTGCCCAAATAGCAGGTTCCAAGCCCTTTTGCCGTCATATAGAGCACCATCTGCTCCATCAGATAACCGGCATTGCGCTCGCAGCCTTCCTCCTGGTCCGAATAGATCGCCAGATAGTAGGGAGCATCCACCTTCCAGAGTCCGTGGACATCGGCTTTTTTCTTTGTATTGTCGAATATCACTGCCTCAACCCGGATCCGGTCATTTAACCGGGAGGTCTTATCAAAATAGGACAGGATCTGCCCACGCAGCTTCTCCGTGACCTCCCGATCGGTGTATTTTCGAACTGAATGGCGACATCCTATCGCCTCATACAAATTCATCATACCTGCTCCCCTCCTATCTTTTTGCTGCCGTTATCATACGCATGACCCACAGTATCTTTTTCTCTGCCTCTCTACATGCATTCCAATTTCTATACAAATTCCGACCGTTTCAGCACCACCTTTAAATCAGTCCCGACATCAGTGGTACTACCACTACGGTCAAAAGACCGGCGACCGCAATTGACAAGCTGCTCATCGCACCCTCGATCTCGCCTAATTCCAGCGCCTTTGCCGTTCCAATCGCATGAGCTGCTGTTCCAAGTGCCAGCCCCTTCGCGATTGGCTCTTCAATTTTAAATATCTGAAACAGCCAGTCGGCTATAATATTTCCCAAAATTCCTGTAATTATAATGCTGATAACCGTCAGCGTCACGATACCTCCCGCTTCCTCGCTGACGCCCATGCCAATCGCCGTCGTAATGGACTTCGGAAGCAATGTCACATAGTGCGTATGCTCCAGTTGAAAGAAACGGCACATCACATAGATACTGCCGACACTTCCCGCTACCCCTGCCACAATTGCAGAAGCAACCGCAATCAGGTGCTGGCGCAAAAGCTCCAGCTGCTTATACAGCGGAATCGCCAGACAGACCGTTGCCGGTGTCAAGAAATAGCCCAGATACACCGCACCGCGGTTATACTCCTTATATTCTATATGAAAAACAGATAAAAATGCAATCACAACTATAATTGCAACCAGCAGCGGATTTAAAATCGCCCAGCCGGTCTTCTTTTTCAGCCAGACGCCCAACATATACGCGCCAACGCTGACCAGCATTCCAAAATAAAGAGAAGAATGAATCAGTCCATTCATGCTTTCGCACCTCCTTTATTCTTTCTGCGGATGATGCTCTGCGCCACGCACCCGGTCGCAACCATAACAAATACCGTCGAAATCACGGTAATCACTGTCAGCGGCACCAGGATGGACTCCGCCTCCTGCACGCTGTCAAGCAGACCTACACCTGCCGGTATAAACATAATCGGCATCGTATCCAGGAAGAAATCTCCCACTTCCGCCACATCTTCTGTATGTAATGCACCTGTGCAAAGCAGAAGCAGAAGAATGAACAATCCGTATACGCCGGACGGAACCGGAAACGGAAGCAGATAGTTCAAAAACTCTCCCAGCATTGTGATGCCAAAAATAATTGTCACTTCTTTCAAGTACTTCATGATGTCTTCACCTTTCGTATTTAATGCCTCTATTCTATCACTCCCAAATTTATAGGACAATATGAAAATTAGCATAAATTCTGTCAATTTCCTTGAATTTTTTGCGTCTTTTTTATACGATACAGGTAAGCTTTTCCGATTCGTAAAATCCAGACATTTTCGATCCAAAAAACGTGAAGTTTTTATCCGCAAATACGTTTATCTTTATGAAAGACTTATCTTCTCAGCTGCTTTTGTAGCTGGTACACTTTGTATTGCAAGAAAGAAAGGATTAGAAGTTATGAATTTAATTCAGACAAACTCACTCTCTGCCAGACAGGCAGAACAGATCCTGGCACTGTTGAATGAATGCCAGAAGACGCAGCCAATCCACATTTCTTTTCCATTTGAAGACGGAAATTGTTTCCTGCTTCTTCTGGATGAATCAGAGACACTTGCAGCCATCATGGGAATGATCCTTCCACCGGATGGCTCTTCGGACGAGGAACCCGTCGAATGCATCGCCTTCACCCGCCCTTCCCTGCGCCGACGCGGATATTTTGCCTCACTCTTAGAAAAAGCCTGCGACATCTCCGGTGAGCACGATATTCTATTTCCGGTTGACCCGGAATCTGCTGATACGGCTGCCACGATGAAAGCCATTCACGCTGACCGCGTTGATCAGGAATATCAGATGAAATGGGACTTTGACCCGGCGGCCGAACGCTTTGACTCTCCCATGGTTGAAAAACGCCCGCTTACCTTTACCTGCACTTCTGCACCGGAAGGTGACGTCAACGAAAGTGTTGATCCCGACAGCTGCTGGGACTGCTTCCACAGCGCCGATGATCCAGATCCGGCCGTTACAATTCTGACCTATGAATTTTTAGAGACTCCGCCAGATCCGATGTGCTCTCCGGCTGCCGTGTGCATGGCGCGTATGCAGCCCGTCCCGGACGTTCCCGGCACATTTCATGCCTGTTTCTACGGTTTCCGGGTCCATGACCTCTGCCGCGGACTGGGAATCGGTGAAGCTGCTTTCTGTCTGTTCTTAAACGATCTGATCGCGCGCGGCTGCACCCGAATTGTTCTTCACGTCAGCAGTGACAATTATCCGGCACTCTCGATCTATAAAAAAGCAGGGTTCCGAATTACCGAAACCCTGTCCTATTTTATGTATTAAAGATATGGCAGGCGCTTCAGCCGCCAAAAGCACCCCGATACATGGGCTATTCGTTTACATCACGACTATTCTTCCTGCGTCGGATGTTTTTCCTCAATCTTCTGACGGATGCTTAACATCTTGCAATCCGTCTCCGCGATGACATCCGCGCACTTTTTCAGCTCCGCACCGATCTCTGCGGCTTCCTGGGCATCCAGCTGCTTTTTATACTTGAGCTGGTGATCCAGACTCGCCCAGAAATCCATGGCGATCGTGCGGATCTGGACTTCCACACGGATATTTTTCTTACTGCTTGAAAAGAATACCGGTACTTCCACGATCATGTGGTAGCTGCGGTAGCCGTTTTCCTTCGGCGCCTTGATATAATCTTTGATCGCAATGATGGTCACATCATCCTGGCGTTCCAGCATCCGGCTGATCTCGTAAATATCGTCCACAAACGAACATATCACACGGACACCCGCTATATCATCCAGGTTGGACTCCATCGATTCGATCGAAAGCGGAAGTCCGCGCCGCTGCAGTTTTTCTACAATACTCTTCGGCTTCTTCACTCTCGCCTTGATCATCTCGATCGGGTTTCTTGCATTCCGCATGGAAAGCTCATCGTTGAGCACTTCCAGCTTCGTCTTAAACTCTCGAATCGCGCAGCTGTACTGCATCATCGCTTCCTGAAACTGCCTTGCCGTCTCCCGGAATGTCTCAGGAATCTCAAACACCTGAGGCGTATTGACCGCGAAATGGCTCAGCTCGCTGTTGGGATTCTGAGCAATATTCATTTGTATTCTTCCACCTCTTCTATATATCTATATTCTTTTATGCCTTCTCAACTGCGTCAGCCGCCGCATCCAGCCATGGGGATTCCACATACTCAACCAGCCCCTCGTCCACCTTGGACGCAATCGACGGATCGATCGGAATCTTCGCAAGCACCGGAATCCCATACTCGTCTGCCGTCTCCTCGATATGGCTTTCACCGAACACAGAAATCTTCTTTCCGCAGTCCGGACATTCCAGATAACTCATGTTTTCAACCAATCCCAGAATCGGAATATCCATCTTCTTCGCCATGTTGACCGCTTTTGCCACGATCATCGAAACCAGCTCCTGCGGGGAAGTCACAATGATAATACCTGCCAGCGGCAGGGACTGAAATACAGTCAGCGGCACATCGCCGGTTCCCGGAGGCATATCGACAAACATATAATCAATGTCCTTCCAGAGTGCCTCGCTCCAGAACTGCTTAATCACGCCGCCCACAACCGGTCCACGCCAAATTACCGGATCCGTCTCATGCTCCAGAATCAGGTTCGAAGAAAGAATCTCTATCCCCGTCGAGGTCGTGCGCGGCAGCATCAGCTGATCCGCTGTCACACCTACCATGCCGTGAATGCCAAATGCCTTCGGGATCGACGGTCCTGTAATATCTGCATCAAGAATGCCAACGCGGTTGTTTCTCGCACGCATCTTACATGCCATCAGGGATGTCACCAGGGATTTTCCGACGCCGCCCTTGCCGCTGACTACACCAATTACTTTTTTAACTGAACTCTGTGGATTTAACGGCACCCGGAAACTCTCCATCGTCCGGCTGGCACACGTTTCGCCGCAGCTTGAACAATTATGACTGCAATTCTCACTCATACATACTTCTCCTTTTTATCAGGTTGGATTCTGATCGTTCGCTGGTTTTCGTTTTTGCATCCTCTTCAGACGTTTTCCAAAACCAAAAACCTGTAACGCCCAAATCCTCCCCTGTCGTAATCTCCGTACATTTTACCATATTTTCTGCAAAAATGATAGGGGCAAACACAACTGGCAGCGTTACAAAAGAATGTGCCGTTACTGTACACGTATGCGTGAACAGTAACGTTTTCTATGAGACAAAAACAGACAGCCCGTTTGCTGCACTGCATTCAGACTGTCTGTCTTTTTTATATCCTATTCATATTTCTCTACAGATACGCCTGTACCATCGGGCGCAGCCGTCTTGCCATGATCGCCGCCAGAATGCAGAGAATATAATCCGCCGGCATCTCCGGCAGGCAGTAAACCAGCACAATCGCTTTCCAGCCGATCGGCTGCAGGGTTACGAGATGGGTAATCAGATAGAAATAAACCATTCCCATTCCATAATATACCACATATCCAGCCGTCGCCGCCGTCATCAGCGCTCCCATTTTCCAGGAATTCAAACATTCACAGACCTTCCCCATGACCCACGCCGCAAGGAGAAATCCCAGCAGAAAACCAAAGGTCGGGCGCAGCAGATACGCCGGACCGCCGCCGCGTGCAAAGATCGGGACGCCCGCAAGTCCAATCAGCAAATAGACACCCACACTGGTAAATGCCCGTCTGGAGCCCAGCAGAAATGCTGCCAGCATCACGAAAAACCACTGCAAGGTGAAGTTCATGGTATCTGCGCCGGTCGGAATGACAACCTTGATAAATGCCCCCACGGCGACCAGCGCCGCAAACAGACCGCAAAGCGCCACATCCTTCGAATGTTCCCGGCTCCGCGAAACTGCTTTTTCTCTCATCTGTTTTCCTCCATCATGCATGATGCATTTTTCATAAACGGTTCCTTTCATGGCATGCAGCCACCGTGCCTGCAGACTTTCGCTGTCCATGTATGTTTCCTTTTGCTCAAAACGAATCCTCCAGCATCACTCCGCCTGGAATTTACGGATCATCCGCACAAGCCCAAGACTCTCCATCCGTTTTGCAATCAGATAAAAGAGTGCTGCATCCACCGGCCACTTGATGAGATTCTTAAGCACACGCATCGGCAGAAGCACCATCATTGCTTTTCCAGACATCATGCTAAGCCAGAGTGTGTTCAAAAATATGTTGCAGATCAGCGCCACCACCAGATCCGCCCAGAGCGCCCGGCGGAAGGTAAGCGGTTTCCGATACAGAATTGTGCCATATAGCACGCCGCCCAGCATCGCATTCAGCGTAAATCCCGGAAAAAATGCCCCCGTCGGCTTTACGACATATTTGACCAGGTCCAAGACTCCGCCATAGACCGCTCCAGCCACCGGACCGAAGAGGTAGTAGACAAACTGGTTGACCACACCGCCGAATCCGATTTTCAAATACGGACCAGCCTCAATCGTGAAGTATCCCAGAACAACGGAGACAGCCATCAGCATGGCGGCAGTCGTGAGTGTTTTCACGTGTTTCAGTTCCTGAAAGGATGCCTGATAACATACTGCAAATTTTTTCATAAAAAAATACCTCCTTTTCTGCAGATCTCTCGAACCACATCAGGAGATAGATTGTATCAACGATGCAGCGGGATGCGGAATACTGACCGCGAAACCCCGGAGGGTCTCTTCGTCCGGCTGACAACTCCCTGTTCAACCGGCACTTAACGCCTGTATTCCTACTCTGCGTTTCTTTTTTTATCTTTTACATCATACCACAATTTTCCCGCTTTTCAAGCACTTTATAAGCGCTTCTGGCAATTTCCGCACAAGCACGCCTCTGGCTGTCCATGTTCGAACCGGTCAGCATTTACTCTTCTTTTTGGCTCTGTTCGCTGTATTCCCTAAACGCACGATCCATCTCGATATAGTTGCGTTTCAGGGAAACCGGCTTTCCGTCGCGGGTCAGGAAACAATGGCGGCTCTCGCCCACGCAGCGGATTGCGCCCGTTTCCTTGTCAAGAACCGTGTATTCCAGCGTCATACGGATGCCGTTGTATTCCTTCATCTGAACCAGCACCTGCACTGTCTCGCCAAACCGCGCCATGCTCTTATAATCGCAGTGAACCGACAGCACCGGGCTTATGATCCCCTGTTTTTCCATGAGATCATATCCCATTCCCATCTGCTCCATCATGTCGATCCGCGCTTCCTCAAACCAGTGCAGATAATTTGCATGGTGAATGATTCCCATCTGGTCGGTTTCATAATACTGCGCTTTGTGTTCGTAAATTTTCAGTTCCATAAAAGCCCCTCTTTTCTATCTAAAAAGGGATACCTGCACAACCGCAATTTCTGCCGTTCTGCGATATCCCCCTCTGGTTCTGATATGTGTGTCACCGCCCGCACACTGTGCAGGAGATGGCTGATATCTTACTGTTCCAGTTCTTCTCCGAGTCCGCTCTCGATCGCCTCGGTAATCGTCTTCAGTGCTTCTTCCTCATCCGGTCCGTCGCAGGCAACCGTGATCTCGGTGCCGCACTTGATACCCGCTGCCATCACGTTCAGCACGCTCTTTGCCACAATATGTTTCTCCCCGCACTCAATCAGAGTCCGGCTCTTAAATTTCATCGCGGTCTGCGAAAGCACGCCAGCCGGCCGCAGGTGAAGTCCCGATGGATTAACCACTTTCACTTTCTTCGATACCATAGCTGTCCCTCCCTCGTCAATTCTTAGTTTTAATTACCCTAATTTTAGTCTAAGTAGGCAGACTGTCAAGCGTTAGACCAGCACCTGCTGCGCGTAATTAACAGACGCCATCGCATCGCGGCAATACGCATCCGCTCCGATCATATCCGCGTATTCCTGAGTCAGAACCGCGCCGCCGACCATGACTTTCGCCCACGGTGCTTCCTTGCGGAGCTGCTTGATCGTCTCCTCCATGCTCGGCACGGTGGTCGTCATCAGGGCGGACAGACCGACCAGTCTTACATGGTTCTTGATCGTCTCTTCCACGATCGCCTCCGGGGCTACGTCCTTACCTAAATCCAGCACATCATAGCTGTAATTCTCCAATAATACTTTTACGATATTTTTTCCAATGTCATGAATATCGCCCTTGACGGTCGCCAGCACGATCTTGTCCTTCTTCTCTCCTGCTTCCCCGGAGGACTCCATCTGGTTTTTGATGACCTCAAACGCCGATTTTGCCGCCTCCGCACTCATCAGAAGCTGCGGCAGAAAGACGGTGCCTGCCTCAAAACCCTTTCCGACCTTATCGAGTGCCGGGATCATGCAGGAATTGATGACGGTCAGGGAATCCATGGTCTTTAAGAGTTCCCCGGCTGCCGATGCCGCCTGCTCTTTTAAACCTCTCTCCACACTGACCGTAAGCTGATGCTCCGGACCGGCTGCCTGGCTGCCAGTGTCCGCACTGCCGGAAGCTCCAGCTGCACCTGCCGCCGGGGCACCCGAACCTGCGCTGCCTGCTGCACCTGCGCCGGAAGCTCCGCCCGCACCTGCCTTTGGAATCGCCAGCCGTGCTGCCTGCTCAATATAATCGCCGCAGTGTTCATCCAGTGCTGCCAGGGCCCGGTAGCTATAATAAGAACGCATCATCGCCGCCGAATTTGGATTAATGATCGCCGCGGTCAGACCGCTCTGCATCGCCATCGTAAAGAAATTGGAGTTGACAATCTCACGCTGCGGTAATCCGAAGGAAATATTTGAAACGCCGAGAATCGTATTGCAGCCAAGTTCCTGGCGGACACGGCGCACCGTCTCCAGTGTCACCAGCGCGCCGGTCGGCTCGGAGCTGATCGTCATACAGAGCGCATCGATCACGATGTCTTTTTTCTGGATGCCATACTTTTCCGCCTCCGCACAGATTTTCCGCGCGATCGCCATACGTCCGTCCGCCGTCGCCGGAATGCCTTCCTCGTCGATCGTCAGCGCAACCACCGTGCCGCCGTAATGTTTTACCAGCGGAAATACAGCGTCCATGACCTCCTGTTTGCCATTGACAGAGTTAATCAGTGCCTTTCCATTATAAATACGCAGCGCCTGTTCCATCGCCTCTGTGTCAGTCGTATCAATCTGCAGCGGAAGCTCAGTCACCGCCTGCAATTCCTGTACGACCTCGCGCATCATCGCCACTTCATCGATCTCCGGCAGTCCCACGTTGACGTCAAGCACCGCAGCGCCATTCTCCTGCTGGGTGATCGCCTCGCGCAGGATATATTCCAGGTTGTGATCGCGCAGCGCCTGTTTGAATTTTGATTTTCCGGTCGGATTGATGCGCTCGCCAATAATGACCGGATCGGTTCCCATCTCAACTACCGACGCGTAGGAAGTGATGAGAGTGTCATTTTTCGGCTCGATCGGCTTTCTCGTTCTGCCCTTACACATCTCTGCCAGCAGACGGATGTGCTCCGGGGTCGTACCACAGCAGCCCCCGACTGCCGAAACGCCCATCTCCAGCATTCCTTTCATTTCCTCGACAAATTCTGGCGGATCAATATCATATACAGTCTTTCCTCCCTCGCTTCGCGGAAGTCCCGCATTTGGATTGACAACCACCGGGATCGACGCATACCGAAGCAGTTCTTCCACAATCGGCTTCATCTGAACCGGACCTAATCCACAATTGATTCCGAGCGCATCCACGCCCAGACCTTCCAAAAGTGCCACAACGGACTTCGGTGTTCCGCCGGTTAAAAGTTTGCCTTTTCCATCGAAAATTGTGGTTGCAAAGATTGGAAGATCGGAATTTTCCTTTGCCGCCAGAACCGCTGCCTTGAGTTCATACGTGTCGCTCATCGTCTCGATCAGAATCAGATCCGCGCCGCCGCGCACGCCTGCCTTTACCACCTCGGTATAGATGGAGACCGCCTCCTCAAAGTCCAGATCGCCCATTGGCTTTAAAAGGCGTCCGGTCGGTCCCAGATCCAGCGCTACATAACCACGGCCGCAGTGTTCTACCGCTGTCCGGGCATTTTTCATCGCCGCATCCACGATCTCATCCAGATTAAACTCGGCTGTCTCATTGTATTTCAGACGGTTCGCGCCGAATGTATTCGATAAAATAATATTCGCGCCCGCGTTCAGATAATCCTCATGGATCTTTACCAGAACCTCCGGATGCTTGATATTCCAGGTTTCCGGCAGTTCGCCCGGTTTCAGCCCGGCTCCCTGCAAAAGACTTCCCATTCCTCCGTCAAATACCAGTATTTTATCGTTCCAATCTTCCCGTATACCCATGTCAGCTTCCTCTCTGTTTTTGTTTCTTACTTATTTATCTCTCCGGTACAGGCAGTTTTTGTTTGAACAGACCTCACAGCCCTCTTTCACACAGCCCGCCGCTATCTTCGATACTCCGATGACCGCCGTCACCGACTTGGACGGCATCATCAAAAAACTTTCCGTCAATGTAATCCCCACCGTCTTTTCCGCTTCCAGTACCCGGCAGAAATCCGGCTGACACGAAAGCGGCAGATCTCCATAACCTGGCGAAAAGCGGGGACGCAGATAGAGTCCTTCTTCTGCTGCCTCCGCTTTTAATTTGTCATTGATTTCATTGCAGTAACTCTCAATCCGTGCCGCCGCGCACGCCTGCAGGACAACCGCCCGGCTCATCGAAAGACGGCTGTATCGGCGCAGAAGCAGATCCACACCAGCCCCCAGCGTCGCCGCAAAAAGGATGACCTCCTGGCAGTCCTTTAAATTGCGGCTGAGCACCCGGCTTTTTACTTAAAACACGTAAAATCAAGTTCTGAATCTGGCAGCAGCGTCAGCGGATAGCGTCTGTAAAAGCTCCGGCAGTTGACGGACCGCTCTAATTCTCCCAGACAGTCCTCCACCAGATCTTTCGTCTGCGGATCCGGCTCCTGCTGCCCTTTAATTCCTAAATACCGATATATTTCTCTCCGATTGACTTCCGCCATTACAGAATCTCCGACAGGTTGTTCTTAATCTGCGCCGCTACATCCGGTTTATTCATTGAATATACATGGATTCCATTTACATGGTTCGCAATCAGATCGATGATCTGCTCAGTTGCATAGGCGATACCTGCCTGCTTCATCGCTGCCGGGTTATCACCAAAACGATCTACGATCGCCTTGAAGCGTGCCGGAAGGTAGGTGCCGGACATGCTGCAGATGCGCTTAATCTGACTTATGTTTGTCACCGGCATGATGCCTGCGACAACCGGAACCGTGATTCCTTTTTCTCGGATACGGTACAGGTAATTATAAAGGATATTATTATCAAAGAACATCTGGGTCGTCACAAAATCACAGCCCGCTTCCACTTTTTCTTTCAGATGCCCGATATCCACCGTCTTGTTGACCGATTCCACATGTCCCTCCGGATAGCAGCTGCGCCGATGCACAGATCCGGGCAGGTCTCACGGATCTCGCGGATCAGCTGGGATGCATACTGATAATCTTTTTCTACCTTGCCGTCTTTCGGAATATCGCCGCGAAGTGCCAGGACATTCTCAATTCCGTGTGCTGAATCTCGCGCAGGACACTGTGCACCTTCTCACGGGTCGAGGAGACGCAGGTCAGATGTGACAGCGCCGGCACCTGGCAGGTGCTCTGGATATCCGATGCGATCTGGACCGTATACTGGCTTGTGCCGCCGCCTGCTCCGTAGGTCACGCTCATAAATGACGGATTTAACTTTGCAATCTCAAGCGCCGCTTTCTCAACGGAAGCGAAGTTGCTCTCCTCCTTCGGCGGGAACACTTCAAACGAAAGCGTCGGCTGTCCTTTGGCTAAAATATCCTTAATCTTCATCGTATTTATCTCCTGTTCTCATCATTTCGTCCGGTTCTGCCCCGGACCTCTATTGCCTATGTATTCTATATGATTTTTGCTCAGTATACCATATTTCCCCAATGAACGCCAGACTTCCGACAGCTATCTTCTGGATTGATTTTCTATATCTTGCCATAGGCAAAATCTATAGGAACCAAATAAAATACATAAACATACGATACAGATAATTAATTCCAGACAAAGCAAACAAAATCAGCAAAATCACCAGCACAAGGCTCATTTTCCCCTTCTTTTTCTGATTTTTTCCTTGCTGCACCGCGCTTCGTCTCTGCGTTGTCTGATACGACATACTGTTCTGGTTCTGTGTCCGGACGGATGCCTGTCTGCCTGCGCCTGCTGCTTTCTGCGTCTGGGAATATGCCTTCGCCCGGTCCGCAAGCGTGCGGATGGCATCTGTTCCTGCCCTTGCACTCGTTTCCCACGAGGCAGATCCCGCATTGTGATACTCACAGTCCGTCTCATGCGCCGGGTGACGCTCATTCAGATAATAAGTTGCATTGACATAGTTAGGATTCCGGATCCACTGTTTACAAAAAGAACAATAATGACCATACTTGATCGGATGGTCGCAAATCGGACAAATTCGTCTCTGCATGAAATACCTCCCCTCGAATCGAACATACTTTTTCGAAAACACCTCGTCAATTATTTTTTATTGTATCATAACTTTTTTACTTTTTTCTATATTTCTCTTGTATTTTCTCCATTTCGTGTTAAAATACAAACGTCCATTACACTGTCAAGACAGGTGTAAGCCATTTATTTGACCGGAATGGCTGAAACGATTCATTCCGTTCACAATTATTTTACTCTGGGAGGTTCTATCAATATGGAACGTGTGAAAGCTTTTCTGAAACGGAAGCAGGTTGTCATCTCCGTTCAGACGTATCTCATCGATGCGCTGGGCGCGATGGCATTTGGTCTGTTTGCTTCTCTTCTGATCGGTACCATCTTCGGCACACTGGGGGAGAAGACAGGCGTTGTAATTTTTACCACGATCGCAGGCTACGCCAAGAGCGCGACCGGTGCAGCGCTCGGCGTCTCGATTGCCTACGCCTTAAAGGCACCGACGCTCGTCCTTTTCTCCGCCGCTACCGTCGGCATCGCGGGCAATGAACTCGGCGGTCCGGTCGGCGCGCTCGTTGCCACCATCATCGCAGCCGAGCTTGGAAAAATCGTCTCCAAAGAGACACCGGTTGATATTCTCGTCACCCCGGGTGTCACCATCATCTCCGGCATCCTGGCCGCACAGTTTGTCGGTCCGGGTGTCTCCGCATTCATGACCGCCTTCGGAAATCTAGTGAAGACAGCGACCGTCATGCAGCCGCTTTTCATGGGTATTCTGGTTTCTGCCCTGATCGGCATCGCCCTGACGCTTCCGATCAGCAGTGCGGCAATCTGCATCATGTTAAGCCTCGACGGTCTGGCAGGCGGTGCCGCCACCGCAGGCTGCTGTGCGCAGATGGTCGGATTTGCCGTTTTAGCTTCTGTGAAAATAAATGGGGTGGTCTTCTGGCACAGGGACTCGGAACCTCGATGCTCCAGATGGGAAATATCGTCCGGAACCCGAAAATCTGGATTCCACCGACACTCGCCTCGATGGTTACCGGTCCGCTCTCCACGATGGTCTTCCATCTGGAAAATATTCCAGCCGGTTCCGGCATGGGAACCTGCGGTCTCGTCGGACCGATCGGCATCTACACCGCCATGCAGGGAAGTGGAAATTCGATGATGTGGCCGGGCATCCTGCTCATCTGCTTCGTGCTTCCGGCTGTTTTGACCCTGTTCTTCGGCGCACTTTGCCGGAAAGCCGGATGGATCAAGGAAGGCGATTTGAAGCTGGATCTATAATTATAGCTCCATAAAACAGGCATTGAAATGCTCTTCATCCACACTGTGTGGATAGCAAGCATTCCAATGCCTGTTTTTTTGATCCAGTTATCTTTTCCCTATTCCTTATCGTTCTTCTTTCCCCAGCAGCTCCCGCATACTTGCGAGTAGCTTCGCCTCTTTGTCTTCCTTATATTCTCCGAGCAGGACCTCTTCAAACTCCTTCTCCACCTTCATCCGGCGGAAATACGAGCTCATTTCATCCGCCATGCCGGAGAGCCGGTTTAACAGGCGTGAGAAATCGCGCAACATCACGTCGTCCTTGTGGTACGGATAAACAATGTCGTGGTCAACCTCACTCCATCCCTCCTCGAACAGCGTTCTCGCCTGAATCTCGACGTAGTAACCGCGGTATTTGATGATGTAGTGAAGGGAACGGTAGATACCGCCTGACTTGATTTCGATCACATTTTCATCGTAGATCCGGCTGTCCCCGTTTCGGCGGTATACCTTCGGACGCTCTGCAATATAGCAGTGTGTCTCATCATTGTCAAAATCGCGCTCACGGTCTTTTACATACTGCTCCGGGGCATTTTCAAACGCCGATGTGATGTATTCATGGAAATGACGCCAATCCTCACGGTACAGGAAGAATACACGGATACCGATAAGGTCCGTCACGTATTTCCAGTAATTATCAACTCCCAGCTGGGCAAATTTCTCCGGCTGCTCTTTTTTCTTGCGGATAATCTTCTCCAGCAGATGCCCCGGTGCCTTGGTACGGTAACGGTAGGAATGGATCCCCGCTTTTTCAATATCATACAGATACTTATCTACAAAATCCTTGCCAATCTCCCGCAGCTTTCCCTCGATCGTCGCATAATGATCCGCGATCGCAGTCAATTCCTCCCAGGAAACGCCCGCCGCGTCAAAGTCTTCCTGTTCGATCCGATATTTTCTTAAAAATAAATCTCTCTCCATTATCTCCTCTTTATCGGAAGCCCACTGAGCGCAGGAACCGGGCAAATGCCTCCCTGCCTTCCGGCGTACACTTATATACGCCCGCGTCTTCCAGTACCTGCTCAAAGACAAGACCTACCTCTTTTTGCAGGATTTCGTTTATATTTTCACTTGTTATATGCTCATACTTCGGCAGGAACTCATCCACCCAGTCCGCATGCTTTTCAAGCTCTGGATTGGAACGGATATCGCCTCCGGAAAGGATCGCCTCCGCCAGATCGGCAAGCTCCTGTTTCAATCTGGACGGGAGCACCGCCAGACCCATGACCTCAATCAGACCGATATTTTCTTTCTTGATGTGATGCAGCTTCGCGTGCGGATGGTAAACACCAAGCGGATACTCATCCGTCGTGATGTTATTGCGGAGCACCAGATCCAGCTCATAGAAATCGCCATTTTTTCTGGCAATCGGCGTGATCGTGTTGTGCGGTTCTCCGTCCGTCTCAGCATAAATAAAAGCATCCTCATCCGTATAGCTGCGCCATGCACGCAGCACTTTTTCACCCAGATCAATCAGGCGGTCTGGATTCTTGGAACGGGTCCGCAGAACTGACATCGGCCATTTAACGATTCCGGCTTCCACATCCTCGAAGCCTTCCATCTCAAATTTCTGTTCAATCGGCGCTTTTGCCATCGCAAACGTGTAATGTCCGCCCTGAAAATGGTCGTGACTTAAAATCGAACCGCCGACGATCGGCAGATCCGCATTGGACCCCAGGAAATAGTGCGGGAACAATTTCACAAAATCAAACAATTTGACAAACGTTGCCCGTTCGATCTTCATCGGCGTGTGCACACCGTTGAACACGATGCAGTGCTCATTGTAATACACATACGGCGAATACTGGAAGCCCCACTGGCTGTCATTGACCGTGATCGGGATAATGCGGTGGTTATTGCGCGCCGGATGGTTGACACGTCCGGCATAGCCTTCATTTTCCTTGCATAAGAGGCATTTCGGATAACCGCTCTGCTTTGCCAGTTTGGCTGCCGCGATTGCCTTCGGATCTTTCTCCGGCTTGGATAAATTAACCGTGATGTCCAGCTCCCCGTATTTTGTATCCGTTTTCCATTTCATATCCTTGGAAACACGGTAACGGCGGATGTAATTGGAATCCTGGCTCAATTTGTAATAATAATTGGTTGCCGCCTCCGGCGATTCCTCATACAATTTCCAGAAATGTCCAATCACCTCGCTCGGGCGCGGCATCAGGCAGTTCATCAGCTTCGTGTCGAACAGATCGCGGTACACCACGCCGTCCTCCTTCAAAACGCCCGTCTCATGTGCATAATCAAGCAGGGCATCCAACGTCTCTTCCAGTGAAATCTCCCTGCATGCGCCCTGTGGTTCTTCATATTCATCCAGTCCCAGAACCTCGAGAATCTGGTTCGTCGCGTAAATGCGATCCGACTCCTGAAGAAGCCCCGTATTGACCCCGTACTGTACTAAATTTCTGATTGCTTCATATACTGCCATACCCTATCCTCCTGACTGAAAAACAACCTTGCTGTTTCATTCTTATCCTTTTATCATTATAACTTTATCGTTACTGTTCACGCATACGTGCCCAGTAACGGAATTTGCCGTGGCTTCGCATTTAAATACGGCAAATTCCTGCTGCCACCACGTTTTCTTACGGCACTTTCGGTTCC
>NZ_QUEL01000026.1:0-39180 GCF_003478145.1 Clostridium sp. AF29-8BH
TCGCGCGAGTGCGCATCCCGCGGAGCGTTTTTTGTTTCATAGGACGCAATTTCCTATGAACAAAAAATCCCTTAGCCAGATGTTTCTGACTAAGGGACGATTAATCGCGGTTCCACCCTTATTGAATCGATCGTTCGGATCGATTCCACTTCATTCTGATGATAACGGAATCACCGTTCCCGATTAAGGGACATTCAAAGCTGGTATTCAGATTTGCTTTCCTGTCCGACGCTTCCACCCACAGCCACCTGCCTCTGTTATTTCAGGCTTTTCCTGCGACGCCGTTCTCTGTCCAGTTCCACAATCCTACTGGTCTTCTCAACACTTTCTTTCTATATAGATAAACCCGTTTCTGGTTCATCATTACAGTCTCGATTATATCAGCTGTTTCTATTTTGTCAAGATATTTTTCTCTTGAGTTTTCACTGCATTGACAGACCGCCTCTTTCATGGTATGATAATAAGGCTATAAATATAAGGGCCAGTACCGGTTTCGACAGGGATCATGAAGCTGGTGAAGCTATCCGCATGCGATGCGTTAAATGGCAAACTTAAAATTAAACGCTAACAACAAATTAGCATACGCTGCCTAATTTGGCAGTTGTCAGCCTTAGAGCACTCACACTTTAAGAATCTGGCATCGAATATGTGAGAAACGATGACAGGCGGGTTCCGGACTGTCAGGCGTATCAGGAACTACTGAAGTTCTGAGGATGTTCGTTTCCGCAGGATAGAGGGAATGTCAAAGAACGGACTATGATAGTAGAAGAACAGGGAATTGGTTTTTGGACACGGGTTCAACTCCCGTCTGGTCCACTAAAAAGAACTGCCGCCCAGCAAATCATTTGCTGATGCGGCAGTTCTTTTTCTTATCTATTTTTATTCTGCATCTTTTACCGATTCTGGAATATCTCAATAATCGCCTTCACGATCGCCACCAGCACATTCCACATCCGTTTTAACGGACCTTCTTCACTGCTGCCGTCTGCCTCCTGATCGGAGATATCGGTTGATTCATCATCATCGCTGATCTCATCGGTCCGCAGGACGATCTGCACGCTGTTCGGGGACGGATTTTTCGAGGAGGTAAAGGAAATCTTCTCCGCCTCCGGATCTATGTTCAGGAAGTTGTTCTCATCCTCAAACTTATCGATCTGCTCATCGAGCGTACTCTTCATGTCTTCCCCCGCTTCCCGAACCGCCGCAAGCTGATCGATCAGGGTCAGGTTCTTATCAAGAATCTTCTCCATGCCCTGCAGCGTTGCCTTGGTTCCGGCATCCAGCGAATCACCTGCCGAAATCAGCGTGTCATTCAAAAGACTGAGCATATCATGTGTGGTATAAAGTGCCCTGGTCAGCCGGTTCATCAGTTCTTCAGAATCAGACAGGGAATCCAGCATCGTCGGCACATATTTATCCGTTGTGTCAATCAGGACCCGCATATCATCCAGCAAATTAATCAGTTCATCGGTCGAACTTCTGAGCGCCGATAAAGTCGAACCCGTCTTGCCAGTAATATCTCCCGCCGTCTTGAACGCACCATTCACTTTATTCACAATCGTTTTCGCAGTTTTCTGCGCCTGCTCCACTTTCTGGAAAATGCCCTTCGTCTCTTCCACCAGACTTGCAGCATCCGCAGAATAAGTAGTCGCTGACAGAGACTCCAGCGCCTCCTCTACATCATCTTCTGCATTGCCAATCTCATCTTCCCAGCTCGCATCATTGACACCGCCGCTTCCCGGCTCGCCGGACGGTCCGGCTGTCAGGGCTCCCGCAGAAACCTCGGTTCCAAATGCATTCACCTCTGCATCCTGACCCGAGGAGTTGTCTTCCGAAGCGGAACCCGAATTCTTAGCAGAATCCGTCTCTGCCTTGTCTGCCGTCGAAGCAGGATTCTTCTCTTCCGTCTTTGTCGCTGATTCAGCCGCTTTTTCCGCCTGGTTACCAGCTGCACCAGACGCTATGCCTGCGCCCGCTGCTTCCTGTTCAGCCGAATCTTTACTTTCTGTTCCTGCTGAGCCAGAGGCCGAAGTGCCTGCTGCCATTTCCGCGTCATCCGTGGTATTTGCAGAACCCGTAGTTTTTGCATGATCGGCGGCACCTGCAGAATCCGTGATATCTGCGCTGCCAGCCGCCCCCGCTGTCTGACCATTTCCGTTTCCAGATGCCGCCTCCGACGATACAGATGTCTCTTCCTTCTCCGCACTCTTCATCTTGCGGATCCGTTTCAGCTTCATGCCGTCTAACGTGGCTAAACTCTGATTCAGGCTTCCAATCCCCTGTTCTGTCACCGCCAGGGAGGTATTTCCCTGTCCCAGAAGTTTATCGAGTTCTTCCAAAATTTTCTGGACTTCCGCCGTCCGCTGGACAATATCTTTCTCGATCGCATCCTGCGTCTGCTGACTGACAAGACCCTTATTTAATTCATCCGAAGCCGACCGGAGCGATTTGCTCAGACTTCCCAGGCGGTCATACAGGCGATCCAGTTCATCCTGCATATCTTCCATCGTATTGGAAAGCGCCTGTGTGTTGCTGTTAATATCCGTCACCGCATCGCGCGCCGTCTGTAAATACGGAATCATGACCGTCGTCTGATCCGTGACCGCTTGCAGATCGGCAAGCGCCTGTGTCGAGAGCGCCTCGATCTGTTTCCGGTTAGCACTGACGGTTCCACGCGCCTGATCGAGATTTGCCAGACCGCCCTTCACGCCGGAAACATCCGACTTCATGGATTCCATCGTCTTTAACAGCGCATTCATGCTGTCATACATCTTGTTTCCATCCTCGCGCCAGGTATCTTTCGCCTCTTTCAGATCCTTGATGCGGTTCAGCTCATCCAGGGTCCCCGGAACCATCATCATAATGACTCCGATATTCTCATACTTATCCGTGCCGACCCGGACTGTAAAATCGCCGTCCTCGCCCGGAAGCGCCGCAAACATTGCCGCCTGATAGCTTCCAACCGACTGCACCTGCGCGCCCGGCGCATCGACACTATAGCATTTCTCCATATCCACCGGCACAAGCACGGTCAACACCATATTATTTTTGTAATACGCCTTCGCCTCCTCATTCGGGGTCGCCTTTACATTGACCTCAACCAGACCAGACGCCCCCGCCAGTTTGGATGCATCCGCTTCCACTCCATTAAGTTTATAGGAAACGTCAAACGTCCAGGGCAGATCGACGCTGTTTTTCGGCATCGTACATTGATAATAAAAACGCGAATTCTTCTCCGGCAGTTTCCATGTGACGGTTCCATCGCCAATTTCCGGCGCCGTGTCGTCCGTCATGTTGACCACCTTGTCATAGGTACCATAATCGGTATATTCGGTCAGTCCATTCGTGGTACAGCCTTTGACCACATTGATCTGCGTTGCCGTTCCATAATAGTCCAGATTGACATACATCGTTTCATCTACCTGAACTCTTGGTGCAGCCGCCCGGACAGGAACTGCCGCACTCGTTACCAGCGTAACCGCTGCCAGCGTCGCCGCCGCTCCTCTTCTAATGATCTTCTTCATGGCTTCCAGCCTCCCTTTTTTCTGTCATCTTCCGTTTCCGGTCTTTTCTTCGTTCTCTCACTTTTCCGAGTAGCCGGAGCTTTCTTCTGTGTTTCTCCCGCGCCTCCGCATCGGAATCTGTTTTCTCTTGAGAACCGCCCATCTCTGTCATTTCTGTATCTTCCAGCGCTTTCGTTTCAGCTTCGAATTGTTTTCTTTTCGACGTAACTGAATCTACCAGCGGCTTTTTCCCTTTCCACACGGCACCAGCCACGCGTCTTGCCGCCCGTTTCATACGGGCATGGCGGCGTTCGCGCCGTTTTTTGAAAAACAGATGAATCCTCTCAAATTCGTTCTGCATCAGGATATGATCAAACAATACCAGAAATGCCGGCATCAGGGAGCAGACAAAAAGCATACTAATCAGAGCCCCCCGTCCAATCAAATGTCCCAGATCGCCGATCGCCGCGACACTCGATACCTTGTATACAATATATCCGGCACAGGTCAGGATCGAACCGGATGTCAGAATCGCCGGAATACCAAGATTCAGCGCCCCGATCGCCGCTTCCTTCTTATCCATCGTCTTGCGGCATTCCAGATAATTGTTCGTCGTCAGAATCGCATAATCGACGGTCGCGCCCAGCTGGATACAGCTTACGATAATGTAACCAATGAAAATCATCGTGTCTCCGACGATGTACGGTACCGCCATATTGACGAAAATCGCGACCTCAATCGGAATCATGATAAGGAGCGGAATAATCAGTGATTTAAAACTCCACATGACAACCACAAATACGCCGATCAGCGACATCACATTGACACGGCTGTAATCCTTCGTGATCGTCGTCTGGATGTCCTGTGTGGACGGTGTTGTGCCGACCAGATACGAATTTTCCGGATAATATTTCTTCATGATCGCCTGGATCTCATCCGAGCACTGGTACGCCAGCTTGCTCTCGCCCTTACTCTTAACGTAAATAAGGATTCTCGCATAATCTTTTTTATGTAACTGGCTTGTGATGCTGTACGGAAGGAAATCTTCCGGTACGCCCTCCGGGAGCTGCCCGGACAAGGACGTTACACTCTTCATGTACGGCAGGTCTTCCAGCTCATCCGTGAACTGTTTTTCCTTGATAAAAGAAGTATCCGGCACGATTGCCATCATCATATTGCTTCGTCCGAATTTCGCTGTGATCAGCTCATCATCCTCATATACCGTCGTTCCCTCGCTGGCGCCGACCGCGTCATTTCCGTAGAGGAAATCGTTCATGCTCTGCGCCGTGTATGCCGGGATCGCCAGCACCGCAATCAGAATCAGCACGATGCGGCGGCTGTTGTAGATACCGTGGCTGAGCTTATCAAACGACGGCAGGAACGAACGATGGGATGTTTTCTCAATCATCGGCGTCATACGCAGAATCATCGCCGGCATAAAAAACACCACTGTCAGAAGACTCAGGACAATACCTTTTGCCAGCACGAGTCCCATATCAAATCCGATATTAAACTTCATAAAACACAGAACGATAAATCCGACGATCGTCGTCAGGCTGCTAGCGAAAATGGAGTTTAATGCCTCATTGATCGCGTTGCTTAACGCGGTCATCTGATCCAGTCCCTTTGCCTTTTCCCTCGCAAACGCGTGGCTTAAGAAAATCGAATAATCCATCGAGCAGGCGAGCTGCAGGACCGCCGACACACTGTTCGTCAAAAAGGATATCCGCCCGATAAACAGGTTCGTTCCTTTGTTCAGGACGATCGCCACGCCCATGACCGTCAGATACAGCACCGGTTCAAACCAGGAGTTCGTCGTCACGGTCAGAATCAGGAAAATAACCACGACCGCCAGCGTCATAATCAGCTTCATCTCGCTCGAAACATTTTCCTGCAGCGATTTGTTCTGAACCGCCATGCCGACGTAATGTCCCTTGTCTCCGAGAATGTCCTTGATCTCATCGATCGTCTGGGACGTCCTCTTATCCGTGTCGCCGTTTACAAAAACAATATCCATAACCGCCGTATTATCCTTGTAATACTCATCAACACTATTAAAGTTGATAAATGCGTCCGCCGCGTATACGCTGGTCGATGTATCGAGCCACATGACCTGATCGACTCCGTCCAACGCCTCTATTTTATCCTTGTAGGCTTTCGCCTCATAAAGCGAAACATCATCAATCATGATGCGCCCCGTGCCGGGGTAGCCGAATTTCTCTTCCATCAGGTCCAGTCCCTGTTTGGACTGGACGGTCGACGGCAGGTATTCCGTCAGATCATAGTTGATCTCGACAAACGGCGCCATGAGCGCTGATATCAGCACCAGAACCAGAAAGACAATCTCGATCGCCCTGCTCCGCTCAATGATGAATTTCGGCAGGGAGAAGGCTTCTTTTTCCGTCTGTTTTTCTTCTTTGCGTTTATGTAAAAATTTCAGTTTCATGCCTGCTTGCTCCTGTCATACAATGATTGCGATCCTTACCGCATCAAAATAATCATATAATAATGCTTATCGCCGACCTGCTGATGTGCAACACCCATTTCCTTATAATAAATCACCCGGTCCACGCGCTTTTTCTCGTCGCTGTCGTGATTACGCAGAAGCTTTTCTTCTGCCTGCGTCACATCATCACAGTTGATGAGGTAAATCTCCGTATGACGTCTCGCAGTGCTTTCCCCGATGGATTTGAGGTAATCATCAAGTGTGCCTTCATCCGGGATCCGGCTGCTTCCATAGCCCTTACTGCGTGCCATCGCCAGACGGTGTTCGGCGATCTGCTGTAATTTTCCATTTAAAATAAAGCTGGCATCTTTATCGTAATCTTTTTTGTCATCGTCATAGTAATCTTCTTCCTCATCCCCGTCAAACGCGTCCGCCTTCAGCTCATTTAAGCTGTCCGCCATCGCCTGGGTATCTGCATCCAGAAATGCCAGCGTGTACGCGCCGCCGCCCGTGTTTTTCTTCTTTTTGGCGTTCGCCAGGCTGCCGTCCGCGTTGATCGTATACTGCGTCTCATCCTTTGTGAAGGTCGTTCCCTCCATCGCGCCGCTGTCTTTCAGGAAATAGTATTTTCCGTCGATATTCTGCCAGCCGGTCGCCATCGCGCCGTCCCCTTGCAGATAATACCAGGTTCCATTTTCCTGCTCCCAGCCCGTTTTCATCAAACTGTCTGCTCCGAGCAGGTACCATTTTCCGCCCATCTGCTGCCAACCCGTCAGGTAAGAACCGTCCATTCCCACCAGATAATAACCATTCTCCACCGGCTGCCAGACACCCGCATCATCCGCAAGCACTGTCTGGGCGGCAGACGCTGAGAAAAGGAGACTTACTCCTGCAATTCCTGCCAGCCGTACTATCTTATGTCCCAGAACCGCTTTCAGCGCCCTTTTTAACCCCGGCGCCGTCCGTTTTTCTTCCTTCTTCATCCACAAACTTCCGTCCTTCATACGCTGTCCTCACTCTTCTTTATGCTTATTGATCGGATCCATCTGTTTCCAGTTCCACTCCCCGTGCCGTTAAAAGTGCCCGGAGCATCGCCGCCAGTTCCTTTTCCGAGATCCGGCTGCTGTCAATCAGCATATTATAACTTGCTTTATCCGCCCATGTCTTTTTTGCATAAAAATTATAATAATTTTTCCGTATTTTATCCGCTTGTTTGATCAGGTATTCAGCTTCTTTTTCATCTGTCTCGTAACGCCGCATAATCTCCTTCACGCGCGCCTCCATCGGGGCATATATAAATAGAGAAATAAGCCTTCTGTCTCCTCCAGGATCTTGTCAGCGCAGCGTCCCACGATAATGCATGGACCTTTCTTCGCATACTCCCGGATCAACTGGGACTGCACGACAAACAAGGTATCATTCATCGGCTTTCCATAACCGGTAAACGGATTGCACTTGGCCGGAACCTTAAAAAGAAAACGGTTCGCCTTCATCTCGTCCGCCGCTTCCAAACTCTCTTCCGATTGTAATGACAAAATTTTTCATACCAGATTCCACCTTCGTATCTATTTCCTTTTGCTTTCGCATATGCTGCAGGTTCTCATAGCCGTTCCTTTCACGATTGTCAGCCACTCCTGCCGTCTGTGAAACGTTCCATACAAAAGACTTCTTCGCAGTGAACAGTTACATCTAAAATAGAGCATATACAACTCATGTCTGTTTAATTGACATTTGTTCATTTTTGAACTATAATGCATTATACTAAGTTGTTCGAATGAATACAATAATCATTTTTACGTCAGTTGTATTTTAATCAACATTTCATCACATTATGTTTGTTTTTTGTATCTGGTGTGCCCATTTTTACTTATTTTTAACACTCCCTTCATCCACAGCCTCCGATACACAGTCATACGGCGTTTCCCCGTCTGGAAACGTTCAGAAAGGAAGTCACTATGAAAGAAGAAATACTCGACCGGCGTGTACGAAAGACGAGACGCCAGTTAAAAGAATGCTTAACCCGCCTCCTCAAAGAAAAAAAAATTCAGGATATCACGGTGCGCGAACTCGCCGAGATGGCTGACATCAACCGCGGCACCTTTTATCTTCATTATAAAGATGTCTTTGACTGATGGATCAGATCAAAAATGAACTGATCGAGGAGGTTGAGTCTGTCCTGACGCACCATCCCGTTCCCGAACTGGTAGCGCGCCCTTCCCTCGCACTCTCAGAACTATTTCCTCTTGTACAGGAAAATGCAGAGATTGTTTCTATCTTAATAGGAGAAAACGGTGATCTGAATTTTGTCAACCGCCTGAAACGCATTGTCAGCGATAAATGTTTAAAAGGCTGGCTGGATCTCAAATGTTCCAGCGATCCGGATACGCTCGCGGCATTTTCCGCCTTTATCGTTTCCGGCTGTGTCGGTACCGTTCAGTACTGGATCGAAAGCGGCATGAAGGAATCCACAGAACAGATGGCAATCTTGACAGAGGACTTTATCTTAAAAGGCATCCGAGTGCTGGAAAATCCGGCTTGACTTTCATAAAATTCCGTGCTTTAATAAAACTGCAATTTTTAAAAATTCAGAAAGGAGAACCACATGGACAGTTGTGACAGCAACGGGCGAAGTCGTCGCGATGGGCAAAATCAAACTATGAATTCCAACCATGCGTACCAGACTGTTGGTCTGCCGCAGGGTCTTTTTGAGTGTGAATCGGGCTGTCTGGCAGCACATTTCCGCCTGCTTTAGCAGGCGGGTGCTTCAATGCTGACCGTTTCCCGGTACGATTGGTTTTCATATATATTTGTCCATCGCCCTGGCGCGGGTTTGAAACTGCCATCTGCGGCATTTCATCCTGTTCCCGACTGGCGGTGGATTTTTTTATCCCCGCACTGCTCGCCCTGTACGTCCCAAACGGCATTAAATAGAACGACAGAAAGCGAGGGAACCAAATATGAATCAGATTCCAGAAATGGACGAAAAGAAAACAAGCTCCCCGGAAACGGCTCCGATCGCCGCAACCGCAGAGCATAATGCTAATTTTGAAGAAAATATCCGCGCGATCATCCGCAGCGGAAAACCGGCAAGCGTGATCCGGGATGACCTCGACAATTACCATGCAAACGATATTGCCGAGGTTCTGGAAACACTGGACACTGCGACCCGGAAACGCCTCTACAATATTCTCTCTCTGGAAATGACGGCAGAGATTTTCACCTATCTCGATGAACCGGCGCCTTATCTGCATGAGCTGGGACTTGACCGGGCGGCAGCCGTTCTGGCAGAGATGGATGCCGATGAGGCGGTCGATATCCTCGAAAATTTAGATCCGGAGGAAAAAGAAGCCTGATCGCGCGCATGGATCAGGAATCTAAGGATGATATCCACCTGATCTTTTCCTACGATGAGGAACAGATCGGTAGCCGGATGACGACCAACTACATCGTCATTCCCAATAACTGTACGATCAAGCAGGCAATGCGCCATCTGATCTCCCAGGCGGAGGACAACGACAACATCGACACCATCTACGTCGAAGACGAAAATGGGCGCTATTTCGGTGCGATCGAGCTGAAGGATTTAATCACTGCCCGTGAGTACATGAAGCTGGAGGACATTATCAGTACCTCCTATCCGTATGTGTACGCGGATGAAAAATCTTCGGACTGTATGGAAGAGCTGATCGATTACAGCGAGGATTCTATCCCTGTACTCGATCGGAACCATAAGATCATCGGTGCCATCACTTACGAGGACATCGCCGAGGCGATCGACGACGAGATGGGTGATGACTACGCAAAGCTGGCAGGTCTTACTTCGGAAGAGGATCTGCACGAACCACTGTTGCAGAGTTTGAAAAAACGTCTCCCGTGGCTGGTGCTGCTGCTCTTCCTCGGCATGGGGGTTTCCTCAGTAGTCGGCATTTTCGAGCCGATCGTTGACCGTATCGCACTTCTTATCTGCTTCCAGTCGATGATCCTCGACATGGCAGGCAATGTCGGCACCCAGTCGCTGGCTGTCACCATCCGTGTCCTGATGGATGAGGATATCTCCGCGATGCAGAAGCTGGGATTTGTATTCAAGGAAATGCGAATCGGATTTTTAAATGGACTGCTGCTCGGCTCGGCTTCGTTCGTCGTAATCGGCATTTTCATCCATATTATGAAGCAGAAGAGTCTTTTCTTCTCGTTTGCACTTTCCGGCTGTGTCGGCATCTCTCTTCTGACCGCAATGGTAATCTCCAGCCTGGTCGGCGTACTGGTGCCGATGCTGTTTCACAAGCTGAAGGTTGACCCGGCAGTTGCGTCTGGTCCGCTTATCACGACGGTGAATGATCTGGTAGCGGTTGTGACTTATTATGGACTGGCAGAAATTTTGCTGGTGGATGTGTTTCATTTAGTATAAAAACCGTTCAATATAGAGATTTGTCAGCGCACTTCTTTTTTAGCAATTTCTCCCTGCTTCTTATAAATGGAGTTTGCATCCACCCCGCCGCGCACGCTGGAAAGCGGATAGATATTGGTGCCGCGTCCGATGATGCTACCTGGATTTAGGATGGAGCCGCAGCCTACTTCTACGTTATCACCGAGCATGGCGCCGATTTTTTTGCGTCCGGTTTCTACCTTGCCGTCTTCGGCGTGGATTTCTACCAGAAGTTTATCGGATTTTACGTTGGAGGTGATGGAACCGGCGCCCATGTGGGATTTGTAGCCTAAGATGGAGTCTCCGACGTAGTTGTAGTGCGGTACCTGTACTTTGTCGAACAGGATGACGTTTTTAAGCTCAGTGGAGTTTCCGACTACCGCACTTTCTCCGATCAGGGCGCTGCCACGGACGAATGCACAGTGGCGCACCTCGGCGTCTTTGCCGACGATGACCGGTCCGTGCAGATAGGCGCTGTCGAATACCTTCGCTGTCTTATGAACCCAGATGTTTTCACCGCGTTTCTCATATTCTGCCGGATCCAGGCTGTTTCCCAGTTCGATGATAAAATCACTAAGACCTGCCAGTGCCTCCCACGGGTATGTAAACTGTTTCAGATAATCCGAAGCCAGCGTATGGGTTAAATCATATAATTCTGTGATTTTCATTTCTTCTTTTTTCATGATCATTGCCTTTCCTAAAATTCAATTGATTCTATTATTATAAATAAGCTATTTGGTTCCAGCTTTTGTCGCTCTTGCAGCTTTCATATTTCCCGCGCTCTTCGCACTTCTCGAACTCTTCTTCTCTTTCTCTGCATTCTGGTAGAACACAGCAACCGCATCAAACGCCGGCCGCAGCCCATACGCATTTCCCATATGAACCGCATTGTAAGTGCGTCCGATAACGAAGCGCTCTAATTTCTGCATATATTCATCCGGCGTGATGCTGCCCTCTGCCACATAGGTCAGACCTTTTTCCCAGCTTGCCGTCAATTCCGGGTTGAGAAGCTGCTTCATGGATGTGTGTACAACCTCGTAAATCAGCTCGCCCAGGTAGGTCGGCGTGATAACCTGCGTTTTTTCATTGAGCGCCATATATTTGATGTTGAACAACTTTTTCAGGATCTCCGCGCGGGTTGCACTCGTTCCGATGCCGCTGCCCTTGATCTGAGCGCGCAGCTCTTCGTCCTCGATAAGCTGACCGGCATTTTCCATCGCCAGAATCATCGAACCGGAGGAATAACGCTTCGGCGGAGACGTCTCGCCCTCTTTAATCTGCAAATCATCCAGTGACACTTTCATCCCCTTTTTGAGCTGTTCCAGCATCTGGATAAACTCTGGGTGGGACGCGTCAATTACCTTTGGCTGGCTGCTGTCCGTTCCATCTGCTTCTCCTGCCGGATTTTCCGCATCATTTCCATCTATACCTGTTTCAAGACGGTTCGTTCTGCCGACACCTTCCCCGGCAGTGTCCTTTTTCTTTTTCGGAATTTCTGCCACTTTGAGATATCCCACTTCTTTCAATACTTTGAAACCGGCAAAGAAATGTTCACCTTTTACCTCAATCTCAACCGCATATTTCTGGTAAATCGCCGCCGGATAAAAGATGCTTAAGAAACGGCGCACAATCACCTGGTAAATCTTACGGTTCAACTCTGGGAGACTTCGCAGCGCACCGAGTCCCTGTCCGGTCGGTATGATTGCGTAGTGATCGGTAATCTGCTTATCATTGACATAGCGCGTTTTTGCTATGTTTTTCCACAGCCCCGCCTGCATCGCCTCCGATGCAAATGCCGCCAGCGGCTCATAATGCGTCAGACCGCCGATATTTTTACTGATCTCCTTCGCCACCGCCGTTGAAAGCACACGCGCGTCCGTTCGCGGATAGGTAACCAGTTTTCGCTCATACAGCTCCTGCACCACTTTCAGGGTCTGATCCGGGCTGATTTTAAACATTTTAGAACAATCATTCTGGAGCTCCGCCAGGTTATAGAGAAGAGGTGGATTTTTGGTTTCCTTTTTCTTTTCCACTTTTAAAATGGTTCCCTGCGAAGTATTATATACGCTCATTAAACCCGCGTTCGCTTTTCCTGCGTCGCTGACCTCTGACTGCATGACTCCCGAATTTTCGCTTCCATTCTCGCGTTCCCACAGCCATGCAATCAGCGCCTCCGCGTCCTTTCGCTCCTTAAAACCATTTTCCTTATACAGACAAGGCGTTCCATAGTACCGGCTTCCTTCCACCGCCCGCCATTCGCCGTCAATCGAGATGCCTGCCGGTCCGAATGTACCAATCACGCGGTAAAATGGCGTTTTGACAAATTCCCGGATCTCCCTCTCCCGGCGGACTACCATACCGAGGACACAGGTCATGACGCGTCCGACTGAGATCACGGTCCGGTCAGAACTTCGCATATAGTTAGAAACAGATGGTCCATATTTCAACGTCAGTGCGCGGGAAAAGTTAATTCCCATCAGATAATCTTCTTTTGCCCGCAGATATGCCGAATCCGCCAGATGATCGTATTCGGACAGATCCTTCGCTTCGCGGATGCCGCGCAGAATCTCTTCCTCCGTCTGTGAATCGATCCAGACGCGCTTCTGTCTCTTGCCCTGCACGCCAGCCATCTGCGCGACGAGGCGGTAGATATATTCTCCCTCCCGTCCCGAGTCGGTACAGACGTAGATTGTATCTACATCCGCCCGGTTTAAGAGACCGCTCACGATTCCAAACTGTTTCTTCACGCTGTCGATAACCTGATATTTCCATTCTTTCGGGAGAAATGGAAGTGTCTCCAGACTCCAGCGCTTATATTTCATATCATATACTTCTGGATAGCTCATCGTGACCAGATGTCCAACACACCAGGTCACAACCGCATTTTCCGACTCAATATAGCCATCCACCGATCGTCCATTTACCTTGAGTGCATTTGCGAACTCACGCGCCACGCTCGGTTTCTCGGCTATAAATAACGATTTTGCCACGTTGTTCTGCTCCTATCTTACTAATTTCGTAACTGTTCAGTACCTAATTTCGTCTAATTCCTTTTCCGCTTCGGCGTCCACTCCGCCAGAATCGCCGCCGCAAACATCAGCCCACAGCCAATTAACATTCGCACCGTCAGCTCCTCATGCAGCAGCCAGACAGAGAACAGAAGTCCAAACACCGATTCAAACGACAGTAGAATCGAGGAGGTGCTGGCGCTCAGATATTTCTGCCCCACTGTCTGAAGCAGAAAACAGAGCATACTGGATGCGAGTCCCAGATACAGCATCGAAACTGCTACTCCCGGCAGTGTAAATACTTCCGGATGGAACGCTCCTTCCGTGAGAAGCCCCAGCACCCACGAACACGCCGCCGCTGTTCCCATCTGCATGACCGTCAGGCGGATCGGAGTGCAGTATGCCGTGAAGCGATCCAGAAAAATCATATGAACCGCAAAGCAGATGCCGCACACCAGCGTCAGGAAATCACCAAAATTGACCGACAGATCGCCTTTCAGCGATAAAAGCGCCAATCCCACAACAGCAAATCCCGCTGCGATCAGGTTATTTGCCTTCGGACGCACATGATTAACCGCCCATGCCAGAAATGGTACGATCACCACATACAACGTCGTAATAAACGCATTTTTACTCGCGGTCGTGTATTTCAGCCCATACGTCTGAAAATAGTAACTGATAAATAGAAACAATCCCGCCAGTGCGCCACATTTAAACTCCTGCGTTGACATTCCCCGGATCTGTTTCCAGAAAAGAGCCGCCATCCCAAGCGCCGCGATCGTAAACCGGTACGCCAAAAGGTATGTCGGTGTGATCGCATCCATCGAATTTTTCATCACAACGAACGCGCTACCCCAGATAATTGTTACAAATAAAAGGCTGGCAGATGCCAGCACTTTTACCCCCTTGTTGTTTGTCTCACTCATGTCAATCTCTATCCTATGTCAAAACAATCACAAATGAAACACAAATTTAAACCGTCATAAATTTATAACTGGTCGTTGTATCGTATTTCTCGCCCTTTTTCACGATCGGGGATGCAAATCCCGGCATGTTGACTGCGTTCGGGTAATACTGAGTCTCAAAGCAGTATCCCTGGCGTCTCGCATACTTCACGCCGCCCTTACCCGGAACCTGTCCGTCCAGGAAATTGCCCGTGTAGAACTGAACTCCCGGCAGATCAGTGTATACCTCCATCTTGCGCCCGCTCTCCTCATCGATCGCAGCCGCCGCCAGACTGGACACACCCGCCTCATGGTTGAGAATCCAGTTATGATCGTAGCCGCCTCCCAGCTTTAACTGATCATAATCCGCTTCAATATCGCATCCGATCGGCTTGAAATCCGAGAAATCCATCGGAGTTCCCATCACCTTGCGGATCTCACCGGTCGGGATCAGCACCTTGTCTACCGCCGTGATCGCATCACTGTCAATGTAAACCATCTGTGAAAGCGCCGGACCACTCTCATGACCTGCCAGATTGAAATACGCGTGATTTGTCATATTAAAAATAGTATCCTGATCGCAGATCCCCTCGTAATGAATCTTTACTTCATTTTCATCTGTCAGCGTGTAGGTCACACGGATCGAGGCATTTCCCGGATATCCCTGATCGCCGTCCGGGCTTTCCAGTGTAAAAGAAACCTGATTAATGCCCGTCTCATATTCCGCCGCCCAGATACGGTTCCGGTAGAAATCCATACCGCTGTGCAGATTGTTCGGACCATCATTCGCCGTCAATTCGTATTTTTTATCATTTAACGTAAACGCCGCGCCGCCAATCCGGTTTGCATTTCGTCCAACAGCCTCGCCCAGATGTCCATCGCTTATCAGGCAGTCTGCTACTGTTTCATGTCCCAGCAGGACATCCGCCATCTCTCCATTCCGATCCGGCACCAGCATCGTGGACCAGATTGCACCCAGATCTAAAAAGGATGCAGAAACGCCATTCTGATTCGTCAATGTATAACGAATGACCTCTCTGACATCTTCCATTGTTCCAAAGATTGTCTTCTCAACCATGCCAAATCCCCCTTAATTTTTAGAATCCGAAAAATATTTCTCGCATTTTTTATGCTTACTTTTGTCAGAATAAATCTGTCTAACTTATAAATAGCTGATTTATAATGCGCAGACCTACTGGACAGTTACAAGTATACAATACTTTTCCCCTCATGCACACCCATTTTTCCAAATCTAATTATAAAAATTTCAAGGTTCGTCACTGTTCACACATGTTTCCTATGACACAAATAAAAACTGCCTTCCAGAGCAGAGTCAGCCATCGTTTTTCAAACAGCTTCTCCTCCACTGGGCGGCAGTTCTTACTTTTATCAGTTTTAATTTTCTATTTCACGGATTCTCTGAACAGATTTCTTTATTTCGCCTGGATATATCCCTGTGCGGTCAGAAGCTCTGCACACAGTACCGCACCGCCGGCTGCGCCGCGCAGTGTGTTGTGGGAGAGACCTACAAACTTCCAATCGTAAACTTTGTCTTCTCTCAGACGGCCAACAGATACGCCCATGCCCTTCTCATAGTTGACATCCAGCTGTACCTGCGGACGATTATCCTCTTCCAGATACTGAATGAACTGCTTCGGTGCGCTCGGAAGCTCCAGTTCCTGCGGAAGTCCTTTGAAATTAACCAGCTTCTCGATCAGCTGCTCTTTGGTTGGTTTCTTTCTGAACTTTACAAATACGGCTGCTGTATGTCCGTCCAGAACCGGTACACGGATGCACTGGCAGGTAATCACTGGCTCGGATGCCTTCACGATCTCGCCGTCCTTGATCTCTCCCCAGAGACGAAGCGGCTCCTGCTCACTCTTCTCCTCCTCACCGCCGATGTACGGGATGATGTTGCCTTCCATCTCCGGCCAGTCTTTGAACGTCTTGCCAGCTCCGGAGATTGCCTGATACGTCGTAGCTACTACCTCATATGGCTCAAATTCCTTCCATGCAGTCAGAACCGGTGCATAGCTCTGGATGGAGCAGTTCGGTTTTACCGCTACGAAGCCTCTCTTGGTTCCCAGACGTTTTTTCTGGAACTCAATCACCTTAAAGTGCTCCGGATTGATCTCCGGCACTACCATCGGAACATCCGGTGTCCAGCGGTGTGCGCTGTTGTTGGAAACAACCGGTGTTTCTGTCTTTGCATACGCATCTTCAATCGCACGGATCTCTTCTTTTGTCATATCTACGGCGCTGAACACAAAATCAACTTCGGATGCTACCTTCTCGATCTCGTTTACGTTCATAACGGCCATCTTCTTCACACACTCCGGCATCGGGGTCTGCATTTTCCAGCGTCCGCCGACTGCCTCCTCATATGTTTTTCCTGCAGAACGCGGGCTTGCTGCCAGCGCAGTAATCTCATACCACGGATGATTTGCCAGAAGCGTGATGAAACGCTGACCTACCATACCAGTTGCTCCCAGAATGCCTACACGTAATTTCTTTTCCATGTTCATCGTTTTTCTCCTCTTCTGACAGCGGCTTTTTCAGCTTCTCATGGCAGGATGGAGTTTGGATAGGAGCTCCTGCTCTGCAACACGTTTTCACTCTGCCGCTGTAATTCTTGTCTATCCTATAACAAAACAAACAAAAAATCAACATTTTTCCGCAAGAAAAATACATTTGTACGTCACTCGCGGACATTTGATAAATTTATAACGTCTGTCACGGATTTAACGATGTTTTAACTCAAAATAGGTTCTTCTAAGCTAAGTATTCCGCTGCAGCCTTCTCAATCCCATCCGGGTACTGCGTCCGGTAGCTCTCAAAATCAAGCCCCCTTGCCGCAATCTCTTTTCCAAGTTTGACTAAGAACGACGGATCTCGCTCTCAAACATCGTGCCAAACTCACGTCCCATCGTCTCTTTTCCCTGTACCTCATTTCCGCCCAGATAAAATACAAATGCCGGCTGTGCCTTGCCATCTGCCATCCGCACGCCTCCGCGGAATCCCATCGGTCCAGTCTGGTGGGTACCGCAGGAAGACGGACATCCGGAAATATGAATCTGCGGAAGTGCGCCGTCCGGGATCTGTGCCTCCCCGACCGCCTTTACACACGCCTGTAACAGAGCCTGCGAATCGCGTGCACCAACCTGACAGATCGACGCACCGATACAGCTTACCGATGTCTCAAACTTTGTCTGAGCCGTCTCCTTCGTCGCCTCCAGAATCTTCTCTGCTTCTGCTCCGGTCAAATTGATGATATAAGCAGTTTCATCCGGTGCCAAGCGAAGCTCTGTGCCGTCAATCGACTGCATCAGTTCTCCCAGGGATGCCAGCGTCTCCGGGCGCGGCTGTCCGCCAATCGGATGCCAGATAACCGTATAAAGTCCCGGCTGTTTCTGCTCCAGCACACGTTCTCCCGACGCGCTGCTTCCATCGCCTGTTTTGCCCTGCTTTTCTTTCATTCCTGCCGCTGCCATCACTTCCTCACGTGAAAGATCCAGCTGTTCCCCGGATGCCAGTACCTCCTGAAGCTTCTCCTGATACGCCTTCCGGTAATTTTCCGCTCCGCCGAGCGCTTCCTGCATATACCGGGTACGCGCTTTTCCGCGGTTTTCGTAATTGCCATATGCCCGGAATGTCAGCCACATCGCCTTAATGTAATAAAGAATCTTCTCCGGCGCAACGCCCTCAGCAACTTTAACGCCAAACTGCGGATTGTTTCCCAGGCCGCCTGCACTGTACACATCAAACGTTCCGTCCGGACAAGCCGCAAATCCTAGATCGCGGTAGGTCGCGTGCGTCACATTCGCCGGTGAATTAGAGAAACAGACCTTGAGCTTGCGCGGCATCTTTTCCGCATTGATAAAGGTCATCAGATATTCTCCCGCCGCCTTCGCCCACAGCATAACGTCGAAATATTCGCCCTCTTCCACGCCGGAAAGCGGAGAACACATCACATTTCGCGGAAAATCCCCGCCGCCGCCCATCGTCACGATCCCGGCATCGAGTGCCTGCTCCATCAATTCACAGACTGATTTCTCATCCAAATTGTGAAACTGCACGCTCTCACAAGTCGTAAAATGTACCATATTTACCTGATATGCACGGATTGCCTTTGCGATAAATGCAAGCTTCTCCTTCGACACACATCCTGCCGTCATACGCAGACGCAGCATGCTCGCCGCGCCGCCTTTCTGTGCATAACTGCCGTAACGTCCTGAAAAGCCCTTATATGAGCCCTTATCCATCTTTCCTGCATAAAAATCCCTCGTTTTTTCACAAAACTCCGGAAGATCTGTTTTCCACTCCTGTGGAGCAATTCCTATCATTTTTCTCTCCTGTTTTCTCTTCAAATTGTAACTGTTCAGCACCTTCACAGTCACGCGCAAAAATCCATTAAAAATTGCCTACGGCAATGGGATTTTTGCCTGCTGGTCCTTGTTTTCGTACGGTCAGCGCAGTAAATGCGCAGACCTACTGAACAGTTACTTCAAATTCTACTTTTACCAGCTTAACTCTTACACCAAATCCAGCGCCACTTCCATCATATTGGTAAACGTCTTCTCGCGTTCTTCTGCCGTCGTCGCCTCTCCGGTCACTGCCGAATCCGATACGGTCAGGATACAGATCGCATTTGCGCCCGCATAGGCAGCGTTGCTGTAAAGTGCCGCCGACTCCATCTCCACCGCCAGCACGCCCATCTGCGCCCAGCTAGTTCCGTCCGGCTCAAGCGGCGGGTTGTAGAACATATCGGAACACAAAATATTACCAACATGATATTTTAAATTTCTCTTTTTCGCGGACTCAACTGCCTTTTCCAGCAGCTCATAGCTGCACACGCAGGAATAATTCCCCGGCAGGCGGAACTGTTTTACATAGTTGGATGTCGTACAGGAGCCCATCGCGAAAATAAGCTCGCGCACCTTTACCTCCGGACGCAGCGCACCGGCAGTTCCGATCCGGATCAGATTCCTGCATCCATAAAAATGAATCAGCTCATACGAATAAATTCCCATCGACGGACAGCCCATGCCGGTTCCCATGACAGACACGCGTTTGCCCTGATAATAGCCGGTATAACCGTACATATTTCTCGTTGTATTGAACTGTTTTGCATCCGTCAGAAAATGTTCTGCGATATACTTTGCCCGCAGCGGATCGCCCGGAAGCAGAATTGTCTCTGCAATCTCGCCCTGCTTTGCCCCGATATGAGGGTCGGTGTGTTCTGAAGTTCAGTCATATGAAATACCTCCTTTTTTTCTTTCTGTTTGGTTCTAGCTTCTCGCCCGGCTTCCCTTGCCGTCGCGGTGCCCTATTTTCAAACGGCTCAAATGAACCGGTTTTTCTTTATACATAACGATCGGATCGTCCTCGGTGCCGTCCAGCAGATGGATTGCCTCCAGCGACTCGGTACGTCCCAGCTTGATGCCGCGCACACCTTTCGCATTCTTCTTCATCTCCGATATCTCCTCGATCGGGAATCGCAGGAAGATACCGCTGGTTGTCTGGATGACCGCCTCTCTCATGCCGTCCGCCGGCTGTACCGAGAGAAGCATATCATTCTCCTGCAGCTTGGTTGCCGCCACTGTCCGGTTATTTGTCTCAAATTCCCCGCCCGGCACGATCTTGATCATCGCATCCTTCGTTGCAAATAATAGCTTCTGTCCCTTTAACTGCGCCGCATTCACCACACAGACCGGACGCTCTTTGGTGCCATCAAATTTACTCAGGTTATCAATCGGCACACCCTTATCGCGCAGCTTTCCAAACGGAATCTCCGTCACCTTCACCTGATGGAATGCACCCAGATCCGTAAACAATCCGATCTTATCCGTCGTATGGCACGGCAGTACATACATATTCTCCGTGTCCACTGTCTCCCGGTTCCGCTCGTAGATCGACGGTTCCAGAATCTTGCAGTAACCAAACTTGTCCAGCACGAACACGCCCGGTCTGGCGCTCTCCGCCGCCTCGTCATACACCGCCTCGCGTCCATCCTCGATCTTCGTCCGGCGTTCCACTGCAAACTCTTCCTTGATTGACCGCAGATCTTCTTTAATCACCTCGTCCATCGCCTCACGGCTGCCGAGAATCTTCTGGTATTCTTTGATCTTGCGAAGTGTCTCTTTGTACTCCTTCTGCAATGCCAAGATCTCCAGGCCGATCAGTTTATAGAGACGCATTTCCAGAATCGCAGATGCCTGTTTCTCCGTAAAATGAAGCTTCTTGGCGTCTTCCTCAAATCCCGGTGTGCGGAACTGGATTTTGGAAATATCGCCCTCCATCAGGCAGGCTTTCGCATCTTTCAGATTCTTCGAACCGCGCAGGATCGCGATAATCAGATCGATGCAGTCGCAGGCTGTGATCAGACCTTCCTTGATCTCCTTCTTCTCCTGCTCCTTTTCCAGAAGCACCTGATACTTGCGGGTATTATTTTCATACTGGAAATCCAGGTAATTCTTTAAGATTCCCTTTAAATTCAGCGTCTCCGGGCGTCCATTCGTGATCGCCAGCATATTGACGCCGAATGTATCCTCCAGTTTTGTCTTTTTATACAAAATATTCTGGATTTTCTCAATATCCGCATCTTTCTTGAGTTCCAAAACAATCCGGATTCCTTCTTTATTCGATTGGTTGGAAATATCCACCACATCGGCAAGTTTCTTGGACTCAACCAGATCTGCGATATCCGACAGACATTTATTGATGCCCGCGCCGATCATCGTGTACGGAATCTCCGTGATCACCAGCTTGTCCCGGTCAGAACGGCGTTTTCCAAGCTCCACCTCCATCCGGGCACGCAGCTTGATGCGCCCCATTCCCGTCTCATAGATCGCCGGAAGCTCACTCTTATTCGCAATGATGCCGCCTGTCGGGAAATCCGGTCCCTTTAAGACGCTCAGAAGCGCTTCCGTCTCCATCTCCGGCTGATCGATATACGCCATCACCGTATCGATGACCTCGCCCAGATTGTGCGGCGGAATGCTGGTACTCATGCCGACCGCAATTCCCTCGGCACCGTTAATCAGAAGATTCGGCACACGGACCGGCAGAACCTCCGGCTCTTTCTCCGTCTCATCGTAGTTCGGCACAAAGCGGACGGTCTTATCCAAATCCTTTAAATATACTTCCTCCGCAAACTTCTGGAGACGCGCCTCCGTGTAACGCATCGCCGCCGCCCCGTCGCCCTCGATGGAACCAAAGTTTCCATGTCCGTCTACCAGCGGCATTCCTTTCTTAAAATTCTGGGAAAGCACAACCAGCGTCTCATAGATCGAACTGTCGCCGTGCGGGTGGTATTTACCCATCGTATCACCGACGATACGCGCCGATTTCCGGTGCGGCTTGTCGTGCCCCAGATGCAGCTCCCCCATATCGTAAAGGACGCGGCGCTGTACCGGTTTCAAACCATCCCTCGCATCCGGGATGGCGCGGGCCGTGATGACACTCATCGAGTAGTTCATATAGCTGCGCTGCATTTCCTCTGAATATTCTGTCGTAATGATCGTTTCAGCCATTCTATTTTCTATCTCCTAAATTCCTGTCATATACTTTCATAATCGTAACTGTTCAGTGCCTTCACAATTACTCATAATCTTTCTATTAAGCATCTATCTCCGCCTCATCCGCGTGATCGTAGATAAACTGCCGTCTCGGCGGCACGTCGCTTCCCATCAGCATCTCCGTGATCTCCGACGCCATCCGGGCATCCTCGATCTCCACACGCTTGAGCACACGGTTCTCCGGGTTTAACGTCGTCTCCCAGAGCTGTTCCGCATCCATCTCGCCCAGACCTTTGTAGCGCTGCAGGGTAAATTCCCCTGTGTGGGTTCTGCGGTAGCGCTCCAATGCTTTCTCATCGTATAGATACTCTTCTTTTCCCTTTTTCGGAATCACCTTAAATAACGGCGGCATCGCAATATATACGTGCCCGTTCTGAATCAATTCCGGCATAAAACGGTATAAGAAAGTCAGAAGCAGCGTATCAATATGGCTTCCGTCCACATCGGCATCCGTCATCAGGACGATCTTGTGGTAACGCAGCTTCGCAATATCGAAATCATTGCCATATCCTTCCGAAAAGCCGCAGCCGAACGCATTGATCATCGTCTTGATCTCGGCATTCGCCAACACCTTGTCCATCGAAGCTTTCTCCACATTTAAAATCTTGCCCCGGATCGGCAGGATCGCCTGATAGCGGCGGTTTCGTCCCATCTTAGCTGAACCGCCCGCGGAATCTCCCTCGACAATGAAAATCTCACATTTCTCCGCCTCGCGGCTCTCACAGTTTGCCAGCTTTCCGTTGCTGTCAAAGGAAAAACGGGATTTCGTCAGCATATTGGTCTTGGCGCGTTCCTCTGCCTTCCGGATCTTTGCAGATTTCTCCGCACAGGCGATGATCGCCTTCAATACCTCTAAATTCCGGTCAAAATAAAGCTGCAGCTCGTCCCCTGTCACGCTGAACACCGCTTTTGTCGCATCGGCACTCGCCAGCTTTGTCTTCGTCTGCCCCTCAAAGATCGGATCCGGATGCTTGACCGCCACAACCGCCGTCATGCCGTTTCTCGTATCCGGTCCTGTAAATTTTGTATCTTTTTCCTTCAGGATTCCCAGCTCTTTCGCATAGCTGTTGATCATCTGGGTAAAACGCGTCTTAAAGCCCGCCAGATGCGTGCCGCCCTCCTGTGTGAAAATATTGTTGCAGAAGCCGAGTACATTTTCCTCAAATGCATCGACAAACTGGAACGCCACTTCAACCTCGATCTGGTCGCTGACGCCCTTAAAATAAATTGGATCATGAATCGGCGTCTTCGTGCTGTTCAGCTCGCGCACATACGCCACGATGCCGTCCGGCTCCGAATAAGTCACCTTTTCAGCCTCGCCTGCCCGCTTATTCTCATAAAGAATCGTCAGCTTCGGGTTCAGATATGCCGTCTCATGCAGGCGGCTCTTGAGCCAGTCCGCCTTGAACCGCGTTTTTTCAAAAATCTCCGGATCCGGCAGAAAATTGATCTCTGTTCCGGTCTCTCTTGTCTTTCCAACCACCGGCAGAAGACCATCGATCAGTTCAACCGTCGGGATGCCGCGCTCATATGCATCGTGATGGATCTGTCCATTTTTATATACATTGACCTCCAGATGCGCTGAGAGGGCATTGACAACCGACGAACCGACGCCGTGCAGACCGCCGCTCGTCTTGTACGCATTGTTGTCAAACTTGCCGCCCGCGTGCAAGGTCGAGAGCACAATTCGCTCCGCTGCCACACCCTTTTTATGCATCTCCACCGGAATACCGCGTCCATTGTCCCGGACGGTGCAGGAGCCGTCCGCCTCCAGCGTCACGCGGATCTGGGAACAGGCGCCCGCCAGGTGCTCATCGACCGAGTTGTCCACGATCTCATAGATCAGGTGATTGAGCCCCTTCGTTCCCACGCTTCCTATATACATACCAGGACGCTTACGGACAGCCTCCAGCCCCTCCAGAACCGTTATGCTGTCCGCATCATACTGTGTTTTACCCATAGATTCATTCCTCCTGTGCCCGACCTGGGAATAATATTTGCTGCCATTTACACGTGTGATGCAAACGGCAGCTTTTATTTCACTGGTCAAGCTGATTTCTTCCACTTATAATACGTATTTATTTTATGACTTTGAAATCATGCAAATAGAACATTCTAACTCTCTGGCATCACACCCGCCAGCCATTGTTTTATAGACTTTTCATTACCGAAAAAGTAGTAAACCGTTCTCATTTACTATAAAATATTAGTAACTGTTCAGTACCTTCACAGTCGCGCGCAAAAATCCATTAAAAATTGCCTGCGGCAATGGGATTTTTGCCTGCTAGCCCATGTTTTCGTACGGTCAGCGCAGTAAATGCGCGGACCTACTGAACAGCTACAAATATTATTACATAAATTCAAAAATTTTGCAACGCATTTTTCAGAACAAATGTTCGCTTTTTCAGGCAACCGGATTCCATGCCAGCACTGCCAGCTTTCTTTTATCCCAGCGCCACATCCAGAATCATCATCAGCACAAATCCAACCGCAAATCCGATCGTTCCCATATCGGAATGACTGCCCTGCGCCGACTCCGGAATCAGCTCCTCCACAACCACGTAAATCATCGCCCCTGCTGCAAGCGCCAGGAGAACCGGCAGAACCGGTTCCAGATAGCGGTACGCGGCGATCGTCGCAAGCGCCCCGATCGGCTCGACGATACCGGAGAGTGTTCCCATCGCAAACGCCTTTTTCCGGCTCATCCCCGACTCACTCCGAAGCGGCAGGGAAATGATCGCTCCCTCCGGGAAGTTCTGAATCGCAATTCCAAGTGAAAGTGCCAGCGCCGCTGCAAGCGTGATGCCGCTCTTTTCTGCTAAGAATCCGGCAAATACCACTCCGACTGCCATGCCCTCCGGGATATTGTGAAGTGTGACCGCCAGAACCAGCATCGTTGTCTTCTTGAGCCCGCACATATGTCCCTCCGGCTCATCACTTCCCAGATGCAGATGCGGAATCAGGCGATCCAGCAAAAGCAGCATCAGAATACCCACCATAAACCCAATGGATGCCGGCAGAAATGCCAGACGCCCCATCGCTTCGCACATATTCATCGATGGAATTAAAAGCGACCAGACCGACGCCGCCACCATCACCCCCGATGCGAACCCCAAAAGCGTTTTCTGGATGATCGGCTTTAACTCATTTTTCAAAAAAAAGACGCAAGCTGCTCCCGCCGTCGTACCGACAAACGGAATCAAAACCCCAAGTAGCGTATTATGATCCATATTCATTCCCTTCGCTTTCTTTTTTAATATCTGAGCGGTTCTTTCCCCGGAACCTTGTTTTTTTTCTTCTATTTCTCTTTGAGGTACCGGTTTGATCAAAGAAGTCATCTCAAGTTCCTCTGATTGAATATTCCTATTGTAGCATATGCACCTTTCTTTTGCACGGTTCCTTTTTATCATTAAGCCGATTTCATCCGCCAATCCCGGCTCAAATCCGATTCAAACAACCCTCTGTTTCGGCACCGGCATTCTTTCATATATTTCGTTTACAAACGTTTTTTCACAAAACAAAAAAAGAACCAGAAACCAGGCTGTCCCTAATTTCCAGTTCTCTTTTCATTCTTTGAATACAATGATTTATCACTTTGTAATTTATTTCTGCTCAGAATTCTGTTTGATAAACTCATGAACATCGTTTACGCTTAAATTGCTCTCTTCGATCGCATCCAGTAATTCGCTTAATTCAGCTTTACGAATCTCAGCCGCTAATTCCTTTTTCTCTGCTTTCAGAGCTTTAACGGTTTCTTCTAATTTAGCCAGCTTCTCTTCTACCGCTGCCAGCTTCTCTTTGTTTACTTCTAATGCAGAACGTTTTGGTCCTCTCGGCATAATACATACCCCTTTCGTTTTCTTTGAGAATAGCACAAATCTCTTATTTGTGCAATATCGAACTTCCTTTTTTGAATGTCTTTCTCTCTGGACAAATTTCTTTTGCTTTATTATAATATCAGGTTGTATCCAAACGCAAGAAAAAAGGAGTTTGTATGAGTAATTCCAATACACAGAACGATTTCTCCAAAGGAAGTATCGTTAAAAATATCATGAATCTCGCAATCCCGATGACGCTGGCGCAGCTTATCAATGTCCTGTACAACATCGTCGACCGCATCTATATCGGGCGCATACCCGATTATGCCACCTTATCTTTGACCGGCATCGGACTTTCGCTGCCAATCATCACGCTCGTCATCGCATTTGCCAACCTGTTTGGCATGGGCGGTGCGCCGCTCTGCTCGATCGAACGCGGGCGCGGGGATATCAAAGAAGCCGAGGCAATCATGGGAAATTCCTTCTCCATGATGCTCATTTCAGGTGTGCTTCTGACCCTTCTCTGCCTGATATTCCGCAAACCAATGCTGTATCTGTTCGGCGCCAGCGACGCTACTTATCCATATGCGAATGCTTACATTACGATCTATCTGCTCGGCAGCCTGTTCGTGATGGTCGGACTTGGCATGAACTCGCTCATCAATTCACAGGGCTTCGGGCGCATCGGCATGATGACCGTCCTTTTAGGCGCTGCCGCCAATATCCTGCTCGACCCGATTTTTATCTTTGTGCTTCACATGGGAATCCGCGGCGCGGCGCTCGCCACCATCCTGTCGCAGCTTCTCTCCGCTATCTGGATTCTGCGGTTTTTAACCAGTGACAAAACGATTCTGAAACTGAGACGTTCTTCCATGCATCTTTCCGCGCAGAGAGTCCGGAAAATCGTCGGTCTCGGTCTGTCCGGTTTTACGATGGCGATCACCAACTGCACCGTCCAGATCATGTGCAATGCAACCTTACAGGTATACGGCGGCGATCTCTACGTCGGCGTTATGACCGTTATCAACTCCATCCGTGAAATTGCAACTCTTCCGGTAACCGGCGTCACCCACAGCGCCCAGCCGGTGCTCGGTTTCAATTATGGGGCAAAAGAATACGGACGCGTTAAAAAGGCGATCGTCTTTACCTCTTTTATTGCAATTTTATATACGACCGGTATCTGGCTGATCGTCGATGGTTTCCCGGCATTCTTTATCCGCATTTTTAACCAGGATGCCGAACTCATCGCAGCAGGTATTCCAGCGATCCGCTTATACTTTTTCGGATTCTTTATGATGTCGCTCCAATTCTCCGGACAGTCGATTTTCGTCGGTCTGGGCAAATCCAAAAAAGCGATCTTTTTCTCTATTTTCCGAAAAGTAATCATCGTCGTTCCGCTGACAATCCTGCTGCCAGATATGTTCGGAATGGGCACCAACGGCGTATTCGCCGCCGAACCGATTTCCAACTTTGTCGGCGGAATTGCCTGCTTTGGAACGATGCTTTTGACGATTTGGAGAGAATTGACGAGATTGCAGAAAGGGAAGGATTCTTACAGATAGAGCGGTTATTTATTTAAATGAAAATGGCTAAAAGTTTGTGGGGCGGACTTTTAGCCATTGCTGTATATAACGATAGTTTTTACTATGTCAAAAATATACATTAATTTTTTCCATATGCTTCAATTCGACACGTATGTTCCTTACTTACCTTATCGTAATTAATTCCAACCAATAAAATATTTCCCATATAATTTAAAATCGATTCTGGATAGTTCTTTTCTTTGATTTGCTGCAGCGCAGTCTGTGCATTCTGATTCCATTTAAGTTCAATTACCAGCGCCGGATAATCATTCTTGTACTCTGGTTTTGGTACAAATACAAAATCCGCAAATCCACGTCCTGTCGGTAGTTCCCGAACTGGTTTAAAATAATATTGCATCGAACTCAGATAAGCAATCGCGAGAACACTGCTCAAAGAATTTTCATTATGATATTGAATAACAGATACATATTCATCATGAATCTTCCCGATCTGTGATGCTACTACTTTCTCATCCAAATCCAGTGTTGCATCCAACAACCTCTCCGACTCTTGCTGAAACAGAAACATCTCATTCCAGCGTTTACTTTCTACCGCCCTGGTCAACTCCTGCCGAATTTCTTCATTCGGAACAAACGCCATCTTTTTCGTCTGATCATAGCCTAAATACCCCAAATGAATCATATATGTCAGCACATCGTCTTTACTCTGAATATTCGAAATATCATTTCCAAATGTTGATGTATCTACCTTCACTTCAACTCCAGACAGCATTTCGATAATTGCCGTTTTCAATCCGTCATAATCCATATTAATGAGCGGCACAATCGCCTCATAAGACGCGGTTTCCGACCAATAGCTCTTAAATTCACCATCTAGCATGACACTCACAACTGCTTTGGGATTATAAACCTGACAATTTTTTAGAACATATCCATCATACCACGCCTTTACCTTATCAAATTCCACCTGATAGCGTTCTGAAAGTTCTTTCACCTCCGCCTCCGTAAATCCAATATACGGAGACAAGCGACCCGCGCTCAACATCGTAAATTCGTCAAAATTGTTCAGTGCCGACTGGGTTTTCTCTTTTTTAATAGGAAGAATGCCCGTCAAATAAGCAAGTTGAATATACTTGGTCGGTTCCGTTCCCTTAAACAATCCCCTCAGGAAACTTATATATTCATCCTGAATTTTCGAATTCGCCGCCATATCACGAATCAGAACATCCCACTCATCAATAATTACAACAAACTTATTCTTCGTTGCATTACAAATAAATGACAGTGCTTCTGGAAGCGAACACGTGTCACTCGGTATTGCTTCTGAATAATATTTTCTTAATTCCTCAATCGTTTTCTCTGTAATATACGATACAACCCTGTCGGCACCCCCAGCAGCTCCTATACACCACTGGATATCCCAGTGAATCACATCATATCGGTTTAGATGTTCCTTGAAATCCGGGCTCTGACTAATTTCAAGTCCAGAAAACATATTCCCTGAATCGCAGCCCTTACTGTAATACGCTGTCAGCATATCCGCCGTAATCGACTTTCCGAACCTTCTGGGACGGCTATTGCAAATATATCCCTGCAATGTATTCATCACCTTATTGGTATACGTCAACAAACCTGTTTTATCAATATAGATTTCCGAATTCAACGCAACTTGAAACGCTGAATTATCCGAATTCACAAAAATCCCCATATTGACACACTCCTTTCGAAGCTGTTGCTTTGCCTGTTCATAATATTAATCATATTTATATGATTAATATTAACATTTGATAGTTTGAATGACAAGATCATCATTCAAAACGTTCCTCTACTTCTCAGCCATCCGAATCAGCAACTCCAATATTTTAATTGCCATCTCTTCTTCCCGCATCCAGCCATTATAAACATCCTTCATGTCCTTCAAAATTATGCTTTCATCCGCCACCTCATAAAAGCGTTCATTTACTTTTTTTATGACAGCTTCATCCGGCACATCCTCTTCCATAAAATACATACTCTCTCCATAAATTCCCTTCCTTTTACCACTCATAACATCCCCTAATACCACACTTCCAAAATTTTCTATTCTGCAAGGTGGCAGTTTGAATTCCTCTAAAACAGAATCAAGAATTCTCTTCACTTCATCCGATGCCCCTTTTCGTTTCGTCAAATAACCAGCCAGCGCCCCAAACAGGCGCTCCATTTGTCTCTTCAACTCCGTCGGTGTCTGAAGATAGCGGCTGTCCAATTTTATTTTCTGCCACTCAACATATTGTGGATGCGGTATCATCGTCTGGTGTCCCACTCTGAATTCAATAATGGAAGGATATGGATTTTCATTCAATATGTTTCTATGAATGTTCACAAGTTCATCATAAAGCGGTCGATAAATCTCCTGCGCTCTTTTCCTATTCAATTCTTCTTTTCGCTGCTGTGTGTTGACCCATATAGACCCAAGCAATGAAAAAACAGCACCGACAACTGCTCCAAGCAATGTTCCGATTATACCTAATAGGGTTTGAGAATCTGCTCGCGTGAAAAGATTCACTTGTCTTAACAATGTCACAAACATAAACAGGACAAGAATGACTCCACATATATAGATGCAGATTTTGAATTTATTGAAATAATATTTTAGCTTTAAAAATATCATAAATTCTCACTTCTCTTTGCAAAGATTTTTCTTGTATTGTAGCATTTCAAAAAAGAATTTGCAAAGATTTACCCAATCTATTTTTCAACTTCTTTTCTTCTTGCATCCTCCCCTTACATATGCTATTCTATGAAAATAGCAATTCCAGCAAAGCGGTCACTTTATAAAAAAGAACGGCTGAGTTTTTACTCCTCAGTCGCTCTTTCATCCACACACATTTCCCGTCCGCTCATCCCCGCCATCACAATCACAAACCAGAAAAACGGCTGTCGGCAATTCATCAGCGTAAAACTTTCCGCCAACAATGCCAGCACCGCCGCGCGCTGTGCCCGATCACATCGAATCACATTTCGTACAATCCAATATACAAGCACCGCCGCCGGAATGATACCATACGAAAACCAGACATCAAAAAAACTCGAATGAATCTCATTCACATGAAATACGTCAAACACGCCCGGACTCAGCAGCTTCTCAAACCCATCATATGGAATAAACCGCTCAAAAAAGCCCTCTCCTGCCCCATATAATAAATACTGCGGTTCCAATACCAAGCGTTCTGCACTCCGATCATAAAGCAGATCATAAAGATTGCCATTTGCCAGTTTCCAAATCTTCTGCTGAATCCGCGAAAGAAGCGTGTAGCTCGTCTGGGAAACATCAAAATCAGCCCCTGGCAGGAGCCTATATACCCCAACAGCCAACAGCACCACAAAAACCGCGCCGCCTATCCACCACAGCTTTTTCCGCTTTGAATGGCAGCATCTGTCCCAGAAAAGCTGTCCGATAAGCACACAAAAGAATACAAGCAGACCGACAAACATCCCCGTTGATTTTGCCTTTCCTATCAAAAACACTCCCAACAGAAACATTCCCCAGAAGCCGATACGTGTTTTCGCCGTATAAATCGCTTTCCGCCGATCCCCCATAAAAAGTACCAGCATCATGGTAAAGATAAAAAATGCAAACTGGTTCGGATCATTGAAGGTTCCCATAAACCGGGCACCACCCCAGGATTCATGGAAATAACGCCCACGCCCAGAGAACAGAACAAGCAGCTGAAATACCATATTGATGCGGCAAATCCAGCACAAACCACGCATAAAGCCATCTGAATACAATGTCCGGAACATCCATATCAGACACGCGGAATAAATCCAATACATCGTATGCAGCGGGAACTCCCGATTGGAAGTCCGGATAAAATAGATTCCATTAATGATAGCGACAAAAATCAGAAAAATAACCCATGGGATATCTTCCCTGTAAAATAATTTTGTCCGGTTCTTCCATGCTCCATAAAATGTCATCACACAGGCAGCCGCGAAAAACAGATCTGCAATCCCAAGATTGCGCTTGGAAAAATATAAAATTGTTTCAAAAAGACCGCTATGTAAAACAACCAACTTGCCACAATCTACTTCTTCCCTTTCGTAACAATTCTGCTTCTTTAATTATATCCATAAATTTTCCGGATAGCATCCAGCCGTTATCATCTGACTAAAACTTTCCTGCGCTGGCTCAATGTCTTCCTTATAAGTAATTCCAATCCATTTATCCGATGTAGAAAGTACCTTAACTGAAGCCGCTTCTTTTTCCAGCAATTCCGCTACGATATTCGGAAGGAGGTATTCCTTTTTCTCTGGATATTCACCTAGTTGATCTAGAAATCTAGGAAAACCTTCCCTAATATATTGTAAAAAATCCGGATATCCCGCCCACATATTCATCGAAACCATCGTGTCTGGTGTAATCCAGCCTTCTACTTCTGCATTATCGCACCGAATCTTGCCGTCTATCTTCTGAATCCCGGTTGTCTCAATTACTTTTTCAAGATGACCTGTATCATCCGCCACACAGACGCCTCTGGTCACAGCGCCATTCTCACTCAAAGTATTTTTCAGAGAAAATCCCGCCATCGCCAGAGCTATCTTTCCGTCCTCATGTTTTCCCGAAACCAGAAAATCATGCAGCTTGACAAATGCTTCCTTTCCATAATAGTCGTCTGCATTGATAATCACAAACGGCTCTTTCACGATATCCTTACAAGCCAGGATCGCCTGTCCTGTACCCCAAGGTTTCACACGCCCCGCTGGAACCTCATATCCTTCTGGCAGATCCTCCAACTCCTGATAAACATACTCGACCGGCATGACCTTAGACAATCGGTTTCCGATCACTTCTTTGAATTCTTTCTCAATTGCCTTGCGAATCACAAAGACAACCTTTGTAAATCCCGCTTCTTTCGCATCATAAATTGAAAAATCCATGATAATCTCCCGTTGGGAGCCATTTTCGCAAGCTGCTTGATACCGGTTCCGAAACGGGAACCGATGCCGGCAGCCATGATGATGAGGGTTGTGTTCATTTTTTCCTCCATAGAATTTCTCTATATCTTAGTAAGTTATTTATTCTCTTCCTCACAGATAGTTGTCTTAGTATACGTTCTATCACTAATAATATAGCGAGGTCTGGCTTTCACTTCTAAGTATATCTTTCCAATATATTCACCCAAAATACCAAGACAAAGCAGTTGGACACCTCCTATAAAACATATTAAACTTGTCATACTTGCCCATCCATTTACGGTTTCTCCGATAAAATACTCCACAAACGACCAAAGCACTCCGATAAAACTTAATACAGCAATAACAAAACCAACTCCCGTTATCATTCGAATCGGCTTAATGCTAAGACTCGTAATGCCATCAAAAGCCAGCGAAAGCATTTTACTTAGAGGATAATGGCTCTCACCTGCAATTCTCTCATGCCTTTCATAATATACGATCGTACTTTTAAATCCAACCAGGGGAACCATTCCTCTTAAAAAAATATTTACCTCTTTATAATTTGCAAACTCCTGAAGAACCCGGGAAGATATCAGACGATAGTCCGCATGATTATAAATGACCTCCACTCCCATCCAATTTAATAGCTTATAAAAAGACTCCGCTGTAAACCTTTTGAAAAAAGTGTCTGTATCCCGCCTGCTTCTCACACCATATACGATTTCATTTCCTTTTAAATATTCTTCTACCATAGAATCCATGGCATTGATATCATCCTGACCATCACAATCAATCGATATTGTAATATCACATTGATCCTTTGATTCCATCAAACCTGCTAAAACAGCATTTTGATGTCCTCTATTACGGCTTTGTGATATACCAAGAAAGCAATCATCTTTCTTTGCCAATTCACATAAAATATTCCATGTTTGATCTTTACTTCCGTCATTCACAAACATAATTTTACTCTTAACTGATATAATGTTTCTATTGATTAATTTCATTATTTCCTGTTTGAACAACGGCGCCGTAATAGGAAGCACTTTTTCTTCATTATAGCAAGGGATTATTATATATAAAACAGGTTTATTTTTCATTATTTTCACTACTTCTTTCTTGCTTCACATTTTTTTGCAAGCGATCGTATAAAGCAAATAAAACACAGCCTACTGCACTTAAAGATATTCCAACTTTAAAGGGTGTATATTCGTATCGAAACTCTATTATATTTTCTCCTTTTTCAACTGGTATTGCTATTAACCCATTGCAATTATACATTTCTGCATCATATCCATTGACCTTTACTTTCCAAAAGCGATCATACGGTATGCTATAAAATGCAAATTCTTTCTTATCGGCTTCCAGTCTAATATTTAAAGTATTTTTTTTAGTTTCAAAATTAGAATTAGGATTTTTATTTTGTATCGTTCTTTTTAGCAGCTCCTCCCCCGCCAATTCAATATATTCCGGCGCATGTTTTAATTGTTTCTCTACTTTTTCTACATCCTGATCTTCAATTACTAAAGTATGAAGCATGACCAAAGCCCGTAGTTCCGCAGAAACTTTGTTAAATTCTGACTTTGTTATATATGAATCATATAAAGTTCCCATCGGAAGCGCCGCTTGATTTGCATATATATAAAAATCTTGATTATTCGCATTCTTTATATGCTTTATCAATTTCAGATTGCTTAATTTTTTCATCGTAACGATATATCTGGCACCCAATAATTCCTGCATTCCGACCGGACCAGCCGGAGACATATTTCCTCTGTTGATTCCAAGCGCACGATAAAAATCAAAAACAGAAGAATGGCACGTACTTATAAAAGAATTCGTTGATGGGAGTTCATTTGTCATACTAAGATTATAGTATGTATATCCAATTCCCTCATCAAAATAATATCTGTAGGGCAATACATTCCTTTTCAAAAGTGATGGAATCTCCGTCAAATAAGTAGAAACATTTTTAGAATACTGATTTGATTCAATACGGAAATTTATCCCAGTATTATCCAGCGCCCCATTCTGATAATCAAAAACACTTACTCCCAACAAACATACACTAAAAAAGATAGTAGCACCTTTATATATTTTTGTGCACTCGCTACGCTTGTTTTTGATTATGGCTGCAAGCACCACCACTCCCAAAACAGCACTCATTATATTAAGCACAAATCGGTGAATCCGAAAAATTTCTATACCGTCATAATGTATCCGTTTTAAGCAGCATAGCGCTATTGTAAACGTCAAAATGACACCCATAGAAATTATCAATCCATATTTTAAAGAATCTCTATATTTATCCGCTTTTTCACAAACTACGGCCGTTGCCAAAGACAAAAGTAAGGAAAACATAAACAGCCATCTTCCATATCTATCTGGTGAAAATGCTATAAATACGCTATTCAAAATTGGAATCACTGCCATTACAAAACAACATTTAATCAAAGAACTCAGCCAATTTTTCTCATGAAAAATATATGTCAATACAAAAGCCAATCCGAACAATGGTAAGTAAATTCCCCAGCTTCCCCAGTCATTAGACACAATTGCAGAATATGAATCCATTGATTCCGCTGGAAAAAAGAAAGCCCCTACTTCAATCAGCCATTCTTTTACCGTCATTAAAAACCAGTCCGATATTGGTAAAACAGCAGTTGCCCGCTTATTTCCCATCATGGACAAAAATGTCGGAACTACAATCACACCCGAAATCAGGCATCCCAAAATTCCTTCCCAGAAACAAGTTAAAATATTTTTTATCTGTCCTTTTTCACGCAAATTTGGAAGTAAAAAACGGAAAATATAATATAAAACTGTAAAGCAGGTAGTGCCCCAGAAAAATATCGGATTACATAACAAATTCACGGCACATGCCAGTGCAAAACATCCCTTCTTTTTATCCAATATCATTTTGTCCAAGGCAGCCAGCATAAATGGGAACAACGCTATCACATCCTGGAAATGATAAAAAACAATATTAATACATTGTGCTCCCGAAAATGCATATAACATCGCGCCTATCAATATAGCATCTTTTTTATGTAAGTATCTTTTCATCCACAATGCAGATGAATATCCTGCGACCGCAATCTTTAATATAAATAGCCATCCTATTACCCGTGGATACAATTCTGCCGGGAACAAAAGGGAAATCCAGTAAAATACACTTCCAATATTATAAAAGCCAAATGATTCTAGTAGATTTCCTCCCAAATCAATTCCCCAGCTCCAAGTTTCTCCCGACTTGATTGCCCTGTTCATCAGCATTCCAAACGGAATTTCCTCTGCCGAAAAATCATTTGACAGTGCAAAATATCCATGATTTAAAATCATTGCCGGGATCATAATGATTCCGGCAATCAAAGCACACATTATAAATGCCTCCAGCTCAGGATATCTGTTAAAATCAATCTTTTTTCTTTCTTTATATGCTGTGCACATCCATGCTCTCCTTGTGCAATAAATACTTTTCTAGTCCCTTTGGAAAATATCTCTTGTATAAACCTTTTCTTTCACATCATCCAGCGAACTGTCATAGCGATTTGCTACAATCGCCTGGCTTAATTGTTTGAATTTACTCAGATCATTTACAACGAGTGACCCAAAAAATGTCTCTCCATCCTTTAAAGTCGGCTCATATACGATCACCTTTGCCCCTTTTGCTTTAATCCTTTTCATAACTCCCTGAATCGAGCTCTGTCTGAAATTGTCGCTATTACTTTTCATTGTCAACCGGTAAACTCCGATAGTCACATTCTTTTCTTTCTCTTCTTCGAATTCGTTATCATCCTCATATCCATAATATCCGGCTAATTTCAATACCTGGTCGGCAATAAAATCCTTCCGGGTCCGGTTGCTCTCTACGATCGCTTCAATCAAATTTTCTGGAACGTCCGCATAATTTGCCAGCAACTGCTTTGTATCCTTCGGCAGACAATAGCCTCCATACCCAAACTAGGGTTGTTATATTGGTTGCCAATTCTGGGATCCAGACACACTCCATCTATAATCTGCTGTGTATTCAATCCTTTACTTTCCGCATATGTATCCAGTTCATTAAAATACGCCACGCGCAGTGCTAAATAGGTATTTGCAAAAAGTTTCACAGCCTCCGCTTCGGTAAAGCCCATAATCAAGGTATCGATATTTTCTTTAATTGCACCTTCCTGCAGAAGTTCTGCGAATTGCTGTGCTGCTTTCTTTAACCGATCATCCTTCAAATCTGTTCCAACAATAATACGGCTTGGATATAAATTATCATATAAGGCTTTACTTTCTCGAAGAAACTCCGGACTAAAAATTATATTTTTACAATTAAACTTTTCACGAACAGAGGTTGTATATCCAACCGGAATGGTACTCTTGATAACCATAATTGCATCCGGATTATATTTCATAACCAGCTCAATGACAGCTTCAACTGCTGACGTGTCAAAATAATGTGTTTTTGAATCATAATTTGTTGGCGCAGCAATAACCACATAATCCGCGTTACTATATGCCTCTTTTGCATCAAGCGTTGCTGTAAGATTCAATTTTTCTTCTGCCAGATATTTTTCTATGTATTCATCCTGGATTGGTGATTTTCCCCTATTAATCAACTCTACTTTTTCTGGAACAATATCAACTGCCATTACCTTATGATGCTGCGCCAAAAGAGTTGCAATCGATAAACCTACATATCCTGTGCCAGCTACTGCGATTTTTAAATCTTCAAATTTTTTCATTTTCTATTGCCTCTTCTTTTTTACAATTAATTTCATTTGAAGTCTATATTCTTTATGCTTTTCTCCAAATTTTCAATTACTTGCAATCGAAATTCAAACTCTTGTCGTTCTTTCTCTGTCAACGTTTCCAATATTAATCCTGCAAAATAAGATATAATTGCTGTCACGGCTATAAAACCAGAAACAATTAATGTCGGAAAATTAGGGACAAACCCCGTTTGAAGAAATTTAATAGCAATCGGAAGAAACAGGAGTGCTGAAGCTAAAATTAATATCGTAGAAATTCTTCCAAAGAATCCCAGTGGATGATAGTTTTTATACAGTTTTCCAATCGTTTTTAATACTTTAAATCCATCCGAATATGTATTAAGTTTTGATTCGCTTCCCTCTGGTCTATCCCTATATTCAATAATTACATTTTCAATCCGCATATTTTTATCTACTGCATGGATCGTCATTTCTGTTTCAATTTCAAAACCTTTTGACAGAACCGGAAAACTTTTAACAAACAAATAACTAAATGCCCTGTATCCTGTCATAATATCTCTGATATCCGTTTTAAAAAGTCGATTAATAGAACCTCTAACAATACAATTTCCAAAATTATGAAATGGACGCTTATTTTCATCAAAATATGTAGATGATAAACGGTCTCCTACCACCATATCCGTTCTTTTTTTGAGCACCAAATTTGCCATTTGTTTTCCGTATTCCGCTGGATAGGTATCATCTCCATCAACCATGATGTAACATTGAGCATCAATCTCTCTAAACATCCGTCGTATGACATTTCCCTTTCCTTGTGAATACTCATGCCTAACCACAGCTCCTGCTTTGGTTGCTAAATCAGCTGTATTGTCACTAGAATTATTATCATACACATATATAACAGCTTCCGGAAGCTCCCTTTTCCAATCGGAAACTACTTTTTCTATCGTTTGAGACTCATTAAAACATGGGATTAATACTGCTATTTTATCCATATCGCTCTCCTTATCTTCACGTATGTGTTTCTTGTAATATTTCACTTTTATTATTTTTTATAAAAAACACATTAAAACAAACGAACACAAATGCAAACACTGTTCCTACTTGCGAACGATATGTAAACCAAAAATGAACCCAAGAATGCCCCGGACATGCTAAAAACCATACATACGGAGCACATCCTACTAATAAACAAAATACATATTTCGGTTTTTCCTTGAAAATTCTATATAACAAAAACAACAAAATACAAATGAGCATCATAATCAATATTTTTCCAAACAATGAATTCCAAGCAATTAAGTTTATTGGAAATATTTGCTTTATCTCTTTTGAAATAAGCTCTAATACATCTCTGCCGCTTTTCATATCATACTCAGATGATTGTATTCCATATTTCTTTGTTTCCAAATAAGCATCTAAAATAATATTTTTTCTTAGGATAATTGATGATAAAATCCATTTACTCATCCACAAGCCAAGATATCCTATACACCAAGAAGCACTACACTTTAACAAAAAGACAAACTTGTCTTTTATCTGTTCATTTTCATGTTTAACATCTCTCTTTATCAATAACATATTCATAACTAATGTATATGATGCCATTGGCGTCACTAATAAATCCAAAAAGCTAGTCACTCCACCTACAACGAACATTGTAGCCGATTCATCATAGTCTTTTTTGCAAACAACTATTATACCTATTAATGCTACAAAAAAGCTTACAAGGAAATTACTTGATGAACATAAAACAATCATATTCACCGACAATAAGCCATCAAAAGAGAAAATCCAATTTTTTTACCAAATGTTTTCTCACTAATTCGGCAAGTACAAAAAATCAAAATTATAAATACGGCCTGGTAAATCAATCTAATTTGAGGTAATGTAAAAAACATCAACAATGGACGAATAAACACCTCACTCCCCATCCAATGCCTAGCATAGTCTCTATATGAAACTTTCTCATTTCCATCACTCAAAATTAATTGATTTAATGCTTCCAGAGGATTCATTCCTTTGAAAGACGCTCTATAATCTCCCATCGCTAAATTTAATACATTCTTTTGATTCGAAGCATATGCTACATTTAAATAAATAGCCTCTGAATAATTATCTAAACGTTGTGCTGCACTATCTTTTCCAGAATAAAACATTCTTGGATATACTCCCTCTTCATTTATCTGTTCCATAGAATTCCTTATATTCTTCTGAATTGGTTTCATTTGGAAGTATATATATTATTGTTT
>NZ_QUEL01000027.1:0-38634 GCF_003478145.1 Clostridium sp. AF29-8BH
GACTGCCAGGCGGACGAATCCGCGGTAATGCCCGTACAGTACCATGGAAACCAGATAGACTGCCACCACCACGAACAGCCAGTTTTCTTTTATATAAGCACCCATTGTCTGATCGCCTCCGCTACGCCCTCTTCCCGGTTCGAAGCGGCAATCCGGTCTGCGCGTTCCTTTAAAAATGGGGCGCCATTTTCCATCGCCACGCCGATTCCTGCTGCCTCCAGCATGGGCCAGTCGTTTTCGCCGTCTCCAAATGCCATCGTCTCCTCCGCTTCAATTCCCAGATACTGACAGAGATTCCGCAGCCCGCTCCCCTTTGTGATGCCCGCCGCGTTGAGTTCCAGATTCCACGGAAGCGAGGAGGTCACCAGAACCTCCGGCATCGCTTCCAGCTTTGCCCGGACTGCCTGTTTGCTCTCCCGGTCCTTAAAATTTAAATTCATCTTCTGCACCGGGCATTTTTTCTCCCGCAGATACTCCACCATGTCAGTAACTGCCCGGCGCGTCGCCCGGATATAGGCGCATTCACGTTCCGGTATCCCGTATTCTTCCAGCTGTGCCAGCAATCGCGTCTCGCTGACGCCGCCCTCCGATACATACATATCGTAAATAACCGGATGCCGGCGCAGCACCTCAATCACCCGGATCGTCTCTTCCCAGCTCAGGCAGCTTTCCGACACCCAGATATTTTTCCCGAAATCCCGGACGACCGCCCCATTTGTAAATATGCCATAGTGGACGCCCGGCAGGCTCAAAACCTCCTCTGGCACTGCCGGGAGCGCGCGCCCGGTCGCCGGGACAATCTCAATCCCCCGCTGCGCGCACAGTTCCATCACCTGTCTTGTTTTTTCCGACACGTGCATTTTTTCATTTAACAGTGTCCCATCTAAATCGAGGGCTATTAACCGTGTTCCCATCTTTCTCTCCCGTATCTCTTTTTACTGTCCACTACCAGAAAACGCTGCCGGGAAGCATTCCCCCGCAGCGCTCTCTTTTACTAATTAGCTTTAATTTTAAAATTTCTCGAATTGTTTTAATTAATCAAAGAAATGTTTCTCTTTCAGAATCAGAAGTCCATCCTTATCATATTTCGATGAGAACAGTCCGCTGAAGGATTTCTTCTCCGCCTTATCTGCAGCTTCCTCGATCAAATCTTCGGCACTTGTCTTGGTAAGCGGTTCTCCGTCCTCCTCCATCATCTCAGCGCGCTCGTACAGAGCCAGCATGCTCTTTCCCGAAATACTGCAGTCGATCTCCGATGCATATTTGCAGGCATACTGAACAAACTCCTCAACATCCATATCGCCGGACTTTTTGGACGGTTTCTCTTCCGACTCATCCTCTGGATAATTGGAATACTCGTCGTCCTCGCGTTCGTCTTTATAGCTGTCTTTGTAATCGTCCTTATAATCATCACGATAGCCATCACGCGCATAATCATCCTCCGGCTCATACTCATCCTTCTCGTAGTGATCTTCTTCGTCTTCATACTCCGGCTCGTCATCGCGTCTTGCCTCTTCCTGACGGCGCAGTTCTTCTCTCTGCCGCTCTGCCAGACGGCGATCTTCCTCCGCTTTACGCGCTTCTTCTGCCTCTTTGGCTGCCAGTGCCTGTGCTTCTGCCTTGGCGCGCTCTTCTTCCTCACGGCGGGCTGCTGCTTCCTGCTGTCTGCGTTTTTCCTCTGCCTCTTTTTCTGCCTGACGGCGGATCTCCGCCTCACGCTCTGCCTGGCGTTTTCTGGCTGCTTCTGCTTCCTGCTGCGCCTGCTGGCGTTTCAGCTCTTCCTCGCGCGCCTGTGCCAGCTTCGCTGCATCGTCTTTCTGGTTTTCACAGCCGATATACTGGAAACGCTCTGCTAATGCCGGATATGCGCGGTGCATCTGCTCTAAACGCGCCTGCGTATCAATCAGAACAACGACCATGCCGGTTTCATCCTGTGTCATCAGTTCTTCCAGCTCTTCCACCGTCAAATCGTCCAGATCGGCTGCATGCTCGACCACCAGATCCTTGCCTGCCAGGCGCTCCGCCACCGATGCGATGCCGCGATGGGAAAGGTTTGCGCCGCTGATCTTGGCAACCGGATGCTTGGTCCCCAGCTCGCGGTGAATCTTTTTCAGGGAATCAAGTGCCATCGCAAGACCGGCTGCCGGATCTTCCGCCTCGATCATCAGATGATTCGATTCCTTGATCTCCTCTTCTTCCTCTTCCGGTTCGAAATCCCAGTCTTCCACTATGGTTTCCTCTTCCTCTTCAAATTCATGAATCGGAGCTTCCTCGCTCTTTTCCTCTGCCTCTGCCGGCTCTAGGTCGCGGAGATTCCTGAAAACACGTGTCTCCCCTTCGGATGCGCCCTCTTCCTCATCGTAAGGCTTGATCTTGGACACTTCTTTTGCCAGCGCTTCTTCCGCCTGTGCTTCATGAAGGCTTGCTACTACATTCTCGTCCAGCGCAGCCTTTTCTACTTTCTCGTCCGCCGGTTTTGTCTCAGCTTTCGGTTTTCCAGCCTTCTCTTCTGGCTCTGCCTGCTCCGGCTGTCCCTCCGGCTCGTTCTCCGGTTCGTCGTCCAGCTCTGCCTCCGGCTCATCCGTATCCAGATACTCTCCTTCCGGCTCTGGCTTGCGGTATGTACCGTTCTTGTACTCTTCTTCCACCGCACGCAGCTTTTCTTCGTACTTCTCGCGGTTTTCCACCAGATCCATCTGATATTTCGTCAGCGGCGCATACTGAAGTTTCAGTTCCATTGCCTTGTCCACATATTTGCCAAGACCGAACATCAGCATGATCTTGTCGCAGATCCGCACACAGTCGTCCGCCTGGTTCGCCTGATGATAAAGCTCTGCCAGGTGGTACAGCCATTTCTCATCCAGCTCTTCCTGACAATATCTCTCCAGAGAATTGATCTGCTGCTCTAACGGCGCATCCTTCGCCTCCAGAATCAGGAAACGAAGCAGGTACTGGCGCGGGTCATCGCCGGACAGCTCACAGAACTCCCGGTAATACGCCTCTGCCTCCTGAATATTATTTTCACGCAGTGCAAGGTCGGTCAGCTTATATAAAAGCCCCTTTCCAAGCGGCGCTCTCTCATATGCCAGCAATAAAATATCCTTGGCATCCTGATACTCTGCATTTTTCTCATAAATCTGGGAAATCATCGTAAGCAGGCTGGTGCTGCGTACACGACGCCAGTCGATGGTATCGGCGATCTTCATCGCCGTCTCGAAATCTCCCTTGTTAACCAGTTTCTTAATCTGCTCTACCTTGATGTTAAACTCGTATTTATCCATCTTATGCATCTCCTAACTTCCTGCCGCGGCAGAAGTTTTATTGTTACTGTTCACGCATACGTGCCCAGTAACGTTTTATTTGCTCACCGGCTACAGCTCTGTACGCCCATCCAGCGCGCGCAGAAGCGTTACCTCATCAATATATTCCAAGTCGCCCCCGACCGGAACGCCGCTGGCGATTCGCGTCACCCGGATCCCTGTCGGCTTAATCAGCTTGCTCAAATACATCGCGGTCGTCTCGCCCTCCAGGCTTGAGTTGGTTGCGATAATGACCTCACGAACCTCCTCTTTCTGCAAGCGAGTCATCAGCTCCTTGAGCCGGATGTCGCCCGGTCCGATCCCCAGCATCGGGGAGATCGCCCCATGCAGCACATGATAGACCCCGTTGTATTTTCCTGTCTTTTCATATGCCGCCAGATCGCGCGTATTTTCCACCACCATGATCGTCTCATGATCACGCCGGTCGCTGCTGCAGATCGGGCACAGTTCCTTATCAGTCAATGTGCAGCACTCCTTGCAGTAACGCACATTCTGCTTGGCTTCCAGAATCGCGCCGGACAAGTGCCTGACCTGTTCTTCCGGCATATTGATGATATGAAATGCAAGACGCTGCGCCGATTTACTTCCGATTCCGGGAAGTTTTGACAATTCTTCGATTAGCTTGCTAATCTGGCTGCTGTAATAATCCATCGCTTAAAACGGGAATCCGCCTCCCAGACCGCCAAGGCCACCGGTCAACTGGGACATCATCTGGCTGCTGTCCTCTTCCGCCTGACGGAATGCCTCGTTGGTCGCCGCCACGATCAGATCCTCTAACATCTCGATATCATCCGGATCCACTACTTCCTCAGACAGTTTCACGGAAAGAACCTCTTTTTTACCAGATACGGTCACGGTTACAGCGCCGCCGCCCGCGGATGCGCTGTACTGCTTCTCCTCCAGCTCTTTCTGCTTCTCTTCCATCTGGCGCTGCATTCTCTGCGCCTGCTTCATTAAATTGTTCATATTGCCCGGCATACCGCCTGGGAAACCGCCACGTTTTGCCATGGTGTCATTCCTCTCTTTCACTTCTTTTTATTTATATTCAGACTGGCTGCCGATTGCAGCCGGTTCTATATATCATATAAACCCACTAATATCATTTATCTGCATTTAATCACAGCTTCTTGCATTACAAAACAAGGCTCATCTTTGGCAAGCTCCACTACACAGGATCATCCTCTTCGACAATCACATCGGTATGGATTGCGTTCTTTAAATCCTCATCACTGACATAAACCGTTCTTTGCGGCACAGCAGATGATTCTAAACGGACTTTAAATTGCAGAGTCTTTTTGTATTTTTCTTGCACTACTTCCTGCAAATTCTTAAGCTCAGGCTCCCGATTGATAATTCCAAACGTATTTTCATCTGTACACACAATGCAAAGGCAGCCTTCGCCCGCCGGTTCTACACTTGTCTTGGGAAGACTGAGTCTAATCGAACCCACAAGCTGGCTCAGGGACGCAATCCGTCCCCATTCTTTCCGCATCAGCATCAGATCTTCGTACTGTGCCGGCGGAAGGGATACCGTCTTCGGCTCAGGCGGCGTTTCCACCACAGCCGTTTTGGAGGATGCCGCCTGCCCCGCTGCCGGTGCAAGGGACGCCAGTTTCTGTAGATTGTCCGGCATTTCCTGCATTTTCTGCTCTAATAGCGTAATCCGCTGTAAAATGGAATCAAGATTCTGTTCCATCGACGGCGTCGTCAGCTTGATAAAGGCAATCTCCACCAGAATCCGCTTCTGTGACGCGTAGCGCAGCTGCCCGGAAAGTTCCGAGAAAATACGGATGTAACGCATCAGCGTTTCCGTATCAACGCCTGCCGCCTCTTCCTTTAAAACTGCCAGATTTTCCTCCGACATATCGAGCATATCGCCCGGTTCGTCGGTCGTCTTGGCAATCAGGAGATTTCGCATATACCAGACGAAATCGTTGACAAGCTGCGAAAGATCGCGCCCCTGGGTGATCATTTCCTCAATCTCACGGATGCACGCCTTCGTATCACTTGCAAGCACCGCCTGAAACAGCTTGCTGAACACGCGGTTATCGACCGCGCCCAACAACTCGAGCACATTGTCATACGTCAGCTTTTCCCCGAAATGGAATGCCACGCACTGATCGAGAAGACTTAACGCATCTCGCATCGAGCCATCCGCCGCACGTGCCACATACCTAAGTGCCCGATCGTCTACATCGATCTGCTCCGCCTGCGTCAGCTCCGCCAGCCGTCCCGCGATGGTATCGATCGAGATCCGCTTGAAATCATATCTCTGGCACCGGGACAGGATCGTGATCGGGATCTTGTGGACCTCCGTCGTCGCCAAGATAAATATAACGTAGGACGGCGGTTCTTCCAGCGTCTTTAAGAGCGCATTGAACGCGCCAATCGAAAGCATATGAACCTCGTCAATGATGTAGACGCGGTAGCGCCCGTCCGTCGGCGGGTACTGCACCTGCTCCCGGATATCGCGGATATTTTCCACACCATTGTTGGATGCCGCATCGATCTCCACCACATTGAGGGAAGCTCCTTCCGCAATCTGGCGGCACATACTGCACTCGCCGCAGGGGCTGCCGTCCACCGGATGTTCACAGTTGACTGCCCGTGCAAAGATCTTGGCAATACTCGTCTTACCGGTTCCGCGCGTCCCGCAGAAGAGGTACGCGTGCCCGATCCGCCCGGAGTTGATCTGATTTTTCAGGGTCTTTACGATATGGTCCTGACCCCGGACCTCTTCAAAGGACGTCGGACGCCATTTTCTGTACAGTGCTGTATATGACATAAACTACTACTTCCTTACTATTCGTCGCCGAAGCTGATGCCTACATCCTTAGCTTCCCGGATAATATCGCTCTTCGGATCGACCATCTTTAATTTACCGGCAATGTCCGCGAGCGGAATTTTTTCAATCTTATTGTTGTTTAAAGCGACCATATAGCCGTATTCTTTGCGGCGGATCATCTCTGCTGCCTCCGCGCCGAGGCGCGTCGCAATCACACGGTCATACGGGCATGGCTCGCCTCCGCGCTGCATATGCCCCGGAACCGTCACACGGATCTCCTGTCCCGTCCGCTCGGAAATCTGGGCGCCCAGCTCGTAAGCGACCGACGGATAAACCGGTCCATTTTTCTTCTTTTCTTTTAATTCTTTTTTGGTCAGGGCTGCATTTTCCTTGGAAATCGCGCCCTCTGCGACCGCCAGAATCGTGAAATTCTTGCCATTTTTAGTACGGCTGCGGATCGCATTTACCACCACATCAATATCATACGGGATCTCCGGCAGGAGAATGATGTCAGCTCCGCCCGCGATGCCTGCATAGAGCGCCAGCCATCCCACCTTGTGGCCCATGATCTCCACGATGAAGACTCTGCCATGAGACGCCGCCGTCGTATGAATACAGTCGATGGCATTGGTCGCTACATCAACCGCACTATGGAATCCAAACGTAAGATCACTGCCCCAGAGATCGTTGTCTATGGTCTTCGGAAGAGAAACGATATTGAGTCCTTCCTCCCGCAGCAGATTTGCCGTCTTCTGGCTGCCGTTGCCGCCTAAAATGACGAGGCATTCCAGTTTCAGCTTGTAATAGGTGTGTTTCATCGCTTCCACTTTATCCAGACCGTTCTCGTCCAGCGTCCGCATCAGCTTGAAAGGCTGTCTGGAAGTTCCCAGAATCGTACCTCCGCGTGTCAGAATCCCGGAAAAATCCGACTGTTTCATAATCCGGTAGTCTGCATACATAAGACCTTTATAGCCGTCTTCAAATCCAACTATCTCTATGTCATCGAACATCTTGTACAGCGATTTTGCCACGCCTCGCATCGTCGCATTTAAGCTCTGGCAGTCGCCGCCGCTGGTTAACATACCGATTCTTCTCATGAGCGCTTTCCCTTTCTTCATAACCGTCCAGTACCTTCACAGTTACCCTTATTCTAAGTTTCCAACAACCCCCATATCAGGATAAACTACACCCATTTTGTAATTATAATACAATCATATCCCGCGGGCAAGAAAAAATTCCTTACAAATATCATAGACATAAAAATACCGGGATACGCGCTTTTAATCTGCTCCGGCACGGTATTCCTACCCCTTGGCAAATCAAATTCCACATATCCCGGCTATATTCACACACCTGCAAAAATGCTTGTTTCTGTATCTATTATTTTCTATTTTTTTTTCATAGGAAGCAATTTCCCATGAAATAAAAAAATCCGCACGCCCGGCTTCGAACGTATGCCATGGACGTTACCCTGACAGTTAACTCGGTCCAGGCTGCCTCGCGGCACACAGAAGCTTCTGCTTAGTGCTGCTGCATTCCTGCCCTGACACGGTTCACAGATTTCTGTTGCGCAAGACCCAGACTTCAACGCCACTTTTCAGGGGCAGCCCCACAGTAAAAACGCCCTCGGTCGGACAACACCCCTGCTATAGCGGATTGCAGGTACAGGGCACCGCTAACTCCCCGGCTGTGCGGAAACTTTATGACTTGATCTTATATGACGGAATGACCTGCAGACCGTCAGCCTGTTTAGTATACATGGCAGCCGCCGTTTTGTCAAGCCGGAGCTTGACTAACAAGCATTGTATAAAAATACACAAGAATACATTTTATTGTTTTTTTATCATTTTTTATCCCAGAATCTTGCAACAGAAGAAAGAAATCATTATAATAGGTATAAATCTAGCGACTGCAAAAAGTCAAACAGTTACTAAATCATAAAATTCTGTAAGATTGGAGCAACGATTATGGAAAAGAAAAATATCGACTGGAGCAACATCGGTTTCGGCTATATGCCAACGGATTACCGCTATGTTTCCATGTATCAGAATGGTTCCTGGGACGAAGGCGCCCTTACCTCCGACCCGAATATTACCCTGAATGAATGTGCCTGTGTTCTGCAGTATGCACAGACTTGCTTCGAGGGTCTGAAAGCGTATACGACCGAGGACGGCCATATCGTTACGTTCCGTCCTGACTTAAACGGCGAGCGTATGGAGAATTCCGCAAAAGGTCTTGAAATGCCGCCATTCCCGAAGGAGCGCTTCGTAGACGCCATCACAAAAGTAGTAGAAGCCAACGCAGCATTCGTACCGCCGTATGGTTCCGGTGCAACCCTGTACATCCGCCCGTATATGTTCGGTTATGATTCCATCATCGGCGTTAAACCGGCAAACATCTATCAGTTCCGTGTATTCTGTACACCGGTTGGCCCGTACTTCAAGGGCGGCGCTAAACCGATCACCATCCGCGTCAGCGATTTCGACCGTGCAGCACCTCACGGAACCGGTCACATCAAAGCCGGATTAAACTACGCGATGAGCCTGCATGCGATCGTCGATGCTCATAAGAACGGTTTCGATGAGAACATCTACCTGGATCCGCAGACACGTACCAAGATCGAGGAGACCGGCGGCGCAAACGTTATCTTTATCACCAAAGACGGCAAGCTGGTAACTCCGAAGTCCAACAGCATCCTTCCGTCTATCACACGCCGTTCTATCCTGCAGGTTGCAAGAGATTATCTCGGCATGGAGACCGAAGAGCGTGAAATATACTTAGACGAGGTAAAGGATTTCGCAGAGTGCGGTCTGTGCGGTACCGCAGCTGTTATCTCCCCGGTTGGCAAGATCGTTGACCACGGCAAGGAAATCTGCTTCCCGGCAGGTATGGAGAAGATGGGTCCGGTTACCCAGAAACTCTACGAGACACTGACCGGCATCCAGATGGGTCACATCAAAGCTCCGGAGGGCTGGATCCACGTAATCAAATAAGGACTGTATTTTTCGGTTTGAATGGGAAATATGGAATGCAAAAAGCTGGTGGAAATCATTCACCAGCTTTTTCTTCTTTCTTCTTTTTTCTCTTTTCACGCAATTCTTTGAAAAATTCTTTCAACATCATCGAACATTCCTCGCCCAAAAGTCCTTCTTCTGTCTCCACCTGATGATTGAATCTTTTTTCATCCAGAAGATTCAGTACCGAACCGGCGCAGCCGGCTTTCGGGTTCATGGAACCGATGTAAACTTTTGGAATCCGCGCCTGCACGATCGCCCCTGCGCACATCGGGCATGGTTCCAACGTCACGTACAGCTCACATTCTTCCAGGCGCCAGTCGCCCATGCGCTTGCACGCTTTTTTGATTGCCGCGATCTCCGCATGTGCCAGCGCGCTATGATCGACCATTCGACGGTTGTAACCCCTGCCGATGATTTTGTCCTCATACACGATCACGCAGCCGATCGGCACTTCTCCGAGCGCCCAGGCTTTCTTCGCCTCACGGATCGCCGCTTTCATATATTTCTCTTCCCGTGTCAATTTTGCTGCCACTGTTTTTTCCTCCGTTCAAATTCATCCGCTTCCAACAACAGACATCCTTATCCCAGTTTCCCGACAAGTTTGATCCGCTGCCAACCAAACACCTGAAAGCATTTGACCCGTGTCCATCCTACCCAGAAAAGCTATCCTTTGTCAAGAGTTCTGTAAAAGGAGCGACCGGCTTTTATGTAAAATTCAAATCCGTATACCAATACCCGAACCGGCTGTCGCGCGGCGGCTGGCGGGTGGAACGGACAAAGCGGTCAAAGCCGAACATCGCCGCCATATATTTTTCATTGTTTCCATAATGTCCCGGCACGCCAGAATGTAGCGCCCCCGTTCGCCGGGTTTCCCCAGTCTCGCCAGAATCAGATATCGGTAGTTGTAGTAACCGTGCAGAAGAAAGCTGTTATTTCCATACACCCAGTTTTCCCGCGGCAGAAGCCCGATATCCTGCGGTTTGATTACCAGAATCTCGCAGCCGTCGGCGCATTCGAAGGCGGTTACTTTGGGATAGGCAGCACGCAGACGGTTCCAGAGGGACTCAGCGGGATCTTCTTTCGAAAATTCCTTGGATGAATCTGGTTGCGGTTGTTTTTGATTTTGAGAGCCTGGCTGAAATGCTTCTTGATGGTCTGGTGGAGAATCTGGAAGCGCCTCTTTCCGGACTTCCCAGGTGGATTCTTGAGAATCTTTCCGCCGTGCTTCTGTCTGTGCTTCCTGATAGGATTCCTGAGAACTTTCCTGCGGTGTCTCCGTTTGCACTTCCTGATTGGATTCCTGAAAACTTTCTTGCGGTGTCTCCGTTTGCACTTCCTGAACAACTTCTGCCTCTTGATGATCGGATGTTTCTGAGATATCTGGAACCGCTTCCATGGTTTCCGTGTCCTCGAAAATCTCCAGGTTTGAATCCTCCAGCTTTTCTGGCTGGGGCTGGCTGATTCCGAAGTCCGTTTCGTTTATATTCACAGCATCTTTCTTCTCTGTCTCCGTGGATGTGTCCTGACTCTCCATTTCTCCCGACCGGGTAAGTTCTGACGCCTCATCCAATTTTTCTTTCCCTACAGACGCGCTGTTCACTTCCCCAGTTACATTCTCTGCCAGTTTCCGCGTTGCCTCTTCCTTCTCCGCTTCCTGCTCCCGCACTTTCTCAGCCGTCACATCCGCCAGCTCAACCTCTGCCGCATGCGCGACGGCATCTTCCCAGATCGTCGTATAGGCACGCCATGCGCTGTCCGTCTCATGAAGAGTCAGACCACAGCACTCTTCCATATTGCAGCCGCTTCCTTCAATATTTTCACAATTGACGACGGCACGGAACTCCCCATTTCCGCCACGGACAAACAGGGTGCCGATACGGATTTCCTCCTGCCCTGCCAGAAGGTATACGCCGATCGGGCTGCCGCCCGCAAAGACACGGCGGACGCTGACCTGAATCCGGCAGGAAGTTCCCCGCGTCTCCAATTTCGCAAATCCCGTATTTTTCCCTTTGATTCCGCCCTCGTATGCATAGATATATGATATTAACCGATGATATGCAGACATGTTTTCACTCCTTTGCTTTGTATTATATGCAAAAGAAGCGCCGGTTTATGACAGGATTTCTATATCCTGATATAAACCAACGCTGCAAATACGTCCGTATAACGCAAAATCGGGAACAGTTAAAAACTGTTCCCGATACTGCCGGCGACCGGAATCGAACCGGTACGAAGTTTAACCCTCGCAGGATTTTAAGTCCTGTGCGTCTGCCAGTTCCGCCACGCCGGCATCATGATTACTCATGACTGGCACAAAGCCAAATGGATGGAGGTGGATTCGAACCACCGAAGCGAGACGCAACAGATTTACAGTCTGCCCCCTTTGGCCACTCGGGAACCCATCCAAAATTGCTCTGACAGTTGAAGATATAACATGGCTGTCTCAAAAAAGCAAGTGTTTTTATATATTTTATTTAATATTTTTATTTCCATTTTTTCCTGCTTTTGATTCTTCTCGCTCAACTGCCAGAAATCATATATCTTGTCGAAGCCACATTTCCTACAATGCCGTATCATTTCCCGTCAAAACGATACTTCCGACCGGTGGGATTTTCACCTCGATATAGCCGTCCTTTATCTCATGTTCAACCTGTCCGGCGTTGTAACCGTCCTCATAGGTCATCATTTCCCGGCGCAGAACCGCCCCGTCGCGCACCCCGATCTGCCAGACCGGAATCTTGAGCGTCAGCCAGTCATCACCTGTATTGACCGCCGTCACGCCGCAGCACGCGCCGCCAGCTCTCTGAGCACTCTGAAAACGTCCATAGGCAATATAGCCATCTCCCGCCGCCAGCGCTTTCAGGGAACCATTTCTAAATGCCGGACAGCGTTTCCGGATGCCGCTCATATAGCGGTGGAACTCGATCAGCTCCAGGTTTTCCCCGCCCCACGGGTACGTCCGGCGGCTGTCCGGATCGGTCCATCCACAGACACCCGCTTCGTCACCGTAATAGATCGTCGGTGCGCCCGGCCAGGTCATCTGCATGACAACACCCTGGCGGAAAATGCCATAGCTGATGCCTTCCTCCGCCGCTTTTTCACCTGCCGACGCAAGACGGCCCACCCGGCGGTTTGTCCGCGTCATAAAGCGGGAGTGATCGTGGTTGGACAGCTCGTTCATCGCACACTGCACGGAAGCCGTCGGCATTTCACTCATATGGTAGCGCATTGCCTCAAAAAAGGCGCATCCATCCCCAAACAGCGCCGGATTTTCTTCGTCACTGTGCTTCTCCATCCCGGTCAGAAACCATGACAGCGGCTCCATAAACGCATCATAATTCATGACCGTATCCCACTGATCGCCCTTCAGCCAGTCATACGGGCTGCCGTAATGTTCCGCGATCATGACCGCCTCCGGATTTGCCTCCTTGACTGCCGCGCGGAAATCACGCCAGAACTGATGGTTCATCCCGGCACTCCGCCCCAGATCTGCCGCCACATCCAGCCGCCAGCCATCTGCTCCAAACGGCGCCGACACCCATTTTTTCGCAATCCCCAGAATGTACTGGTACAATTCCGGCGATTCCTCGTAATTGAGCTTCGGAAGCGTCGCGTGTCCCCACCAGCCGTCGTAGCTGTCATTAAACGGCCAGGCATTTTCATTGTGGAACTGGAAAAAATAGCGATACGGGCTGTCCTCCGAGACATATGCCCCCTGCGGATAGCCGCCCGCGTGCTGGTACAGAAGTTCCGCATCCAGCCATTTATTGAAAGAACCACAGTGATTGAACACACCGTCCACCAGCACCCGGATTCCCCGCTTGTGCGCTTCCTCAATCAGGCGGGCAAAAAAGGCATCGCTCGCCTCCAGGTTCTGCTCATCCGCCGTCCGCGTCATATATTTATGTGCGCGGTCATTGTCCGTATCTTCCGGGCACACCAGCCCGTCTGCGTCCTCCAGAATCACTCCATAATGCGGATCGATATGGTCGTAGTCCTGACAGTCATACTTATGGTTCGACGGTGATACAAATACCGGATTTAAGTAGATTGCTTCTATCTTGAGACTCTTTAAATAATCAAGTTTATCTAAAACACCCTGCAGATCGCCGCCGTAAAACCGTCCCACATCGAGTGTACTGATCGGTTCCTTCCAGTCCGTCACCCGGGTAACCGGTTTTTTCAGATAAATATATTCATTGGTTTCCGTATCGTTTGTAGGATCGCCGTTGCAGAACCGATCCACATAGATCTGATACATCAGCGCGCCCTTGCTCCACTCCGGCACATGAAATCCCGGAATCAGGCGGAACGGGTGCGCCGCCGCATCCTCTGTCAGCCCGATCCGGTCGTAAAGACAGACGTTCTCGCCCCAGGTCACCTGAAATACATACGAAATATTTCGTTCCCTCAGAGTCAGCGCACAGCTGTAGTAATCAAAACGGCTGTCTGACTTGTCAGCCATACCGCTACCATCTATGCCTCGATTTGTATCTGCACCGTTCCCAACGCTACCAGCACAGCACTCCCACGAAAGCCGTTTCATCTGCCACTCCTGCAAAAGCGCCCCGGTCTCCGGGTCATATTCCAGCAGTACAACCGCATCTGCTCCATTTTTCTCTGTTCTGAAATAAAATGTAACGACTTCACCCGCATCTGCCTCCGAAGGACAACGGTAATCCTCTGTCTCGTCGCAAAATAGCGCGTCGCGATTGATCTGCTCCATCTGTTTCCCTTTCCAGCGGTTTCACCGCTTTCACAATCATGTTATTTTCTGCCCATATTTTACAGGATTTCCCCAAATTACACAAGTTATTTTCACGCCCCTAATTTTAGGTAATAAAAAAGAATGTGCCTTGGCACATTCGGGCGTCTCGCGCGGTCGCTTGCGACATGTTTCTGCTTCGCGCGAGTGCGCATCCTCGCGGAGCATTTTTTGTTTCATAGGACGTAATTTTCTATGAAATAAAAAAGGTCAGCGGGGTAGCTGACCTTTTTAGGAGAAGGTATTTCGTTTTATGGGGTGTAGCAAAAACTATATAATGTATTGGGGGGGGTTACGTCTATTATAATAGCATAGGAGCAGAAATAAGTGTGCACAAACATCGTTTTATTTCGATTTCTTTTTTGTGCAAATCAACATTCTCTCCCGAAATATCCAGCAAAATCCGCCTGAAATTTGCATAAAAGAAGGTGCCGCCACTGCCATTTCCATCTATCCGATGGCTGTCCGGGATGTTTCCCGCACATTCTGGCAGCTGACTGGCACCTTTTTTCAGGCTTATTTCCAGACCTGTCTCATGCTTTCAACTTTTTATGCTTCTGTCACCGGAGTTTCAGCTTCCCCTGACGGCTTTTCTCCATCCTGAAACAGCGCTTCAAACTCAGCCTGGCCGATCTTCTCCTTCTCCATCAGCAGGGCACAGCAGGAATGAAGCACATCTTCATGGTCGAGAATGATCCGTTTTGCCTTGGCGTAGCACTCATCGATGATGCGCTTTACCTCGCTGTCGATCTCGCTCGCCACTTCCTCGCTGTAGGTTCTCGTATGCGCCAGATCGCGGCCAATAAAGACCTCGTTGTTGTCGCCGCCGTAGTTGATCATGCCCAGTTTTTCTGACATACCGTACTCGGTTACCATCGCGCGCGCCATCGAGGTCGCCTGCTTGATATCCTGGGAAGCGCCGGTCGTGATGTCGTCAAAGATAATCTCCTCGGCGATTCGTCCGCCCAACGAAACCATGATATTTTGAAGCATTCTGCCCTTCGTCATATGAAGCTCATCCTGCTCCGGAAGCGGCATCGTATAACCTGCCGCACCAACGCCGGTCGGAATGATCGAAACGGTATGAACCGGTCCCACATCCGGGAGGACATGGAACAGAATCGCATGACCCGCCTCATGGTATGCGGTAATCTTCTTATCTTTCTCGGAAATCACCTTGCTGCGCTTCTCAGCACCGATTCCCACTTTAATAAAGGCTTTCTCAATATCCGTCTGGGTCAGGAACTTACGTCCCTCTTTTGCGGTATTGATCGCCGCCTCATTCATCAGGTTTTCCAGATCGGCTCCGGTAAATCCAGCGGTTGTCTGCGCGATGCGGTGTAAATCCACATCCTCGCCCAGCGGTTTTTCCTTCGTATGGACGCCGAGAATCTCCTCGCGACCCTTGACATCCGGTCGTCCGACTGCCACCTTTCGGTCAAATCTGCCCGGTCGCAGAATCGCCGGGTCGAGAATATCCACACGGTTCGTCGCTGCCATGACAATAATGCCCTCATTGACGCCGAAACCATCCATCTCAACTAAAAGCTGATTGAGCGTCTGCTCGCGCTCGTCGTGACCGCCGCCCATGCCGGTACCACGCTGTCTGGCAACCGCATCGATCTCATCGATAAAGACAATACACGGGGCATTTTTTTTGGCTTCCTCAAACAGGTCGCGGACACGGGATGCGCCGACACCGACGAACATTTCAACAAAATCCGAACCGGAAATCGAGAAGAACGGGACACCCGCCTCGCCCGCTACGGCCTTAGCAAGCAAGGTTTTACCAGTTCCTGGAGGTCCGACTAGGATCACGCCTTTCGGGATGCGCGCCCCGACACCGGTGTATTTCTGCGGGTTTTTCAGGAATCTACGATCTCCTCCAGTTCCTCCTTCTCCTCTTCCAGACCGGCAACCTTGGTAAAGTTGACCTTGCTGGTCGATACCATCCGGGCACGGCTGCGTCCAAAATTCATCATCTTGGCATTTGCCCCGCCGCCGGAACGGGAATTGATAAACATAAACAGGAAGATCAGGACGCCTGCGGACAAAGCGATCGGCAGGATCACCGTCATAAAATAGCTGTCCTGGCGGACGCTGGTGGTCGTGTACGGAACCCCCGCCTTGCGAAGCGCCATCTCTACTTCCTTCACATCCAGCACATTGAACTCCTCCCGGTCGCCGGAAGTTGTCTCAAAAATAACCTCACCGGTCGGCACCTCGCGGTTCGGGCGGATCTGTGCGCTCTCTACGGTCTTATTTTCCAGATATACCATGAACTCCGGATAGCTTAATTCCCGCTCCGTCGCCATTCCAGGGACCTTCAACGAGAAAAACATGATAACGAGCAGCATGAGGATCAGAAGCCCCACGCCTCCCATCGACTGACGTTGTTTCAACTGGCTTCCTCCTTATACTTCCACAACACCGATGTACGGCAGGTTGCGGTATTTCTGATCGTAATCCAGGCCGTAACCTACGACAAACTCATCCGGGATTGTAAAGCAGGTATATTTAACCTGAACCTGTTTTTTCACGCGGCGCTCCGGCTTGTCAAGCAGGGTGCACAGCTCGATATTTTTCGGATTTCTCTGTTTTAATACCTCGATCAGATATGCCAGGGTGCGTCCGGAATCGATGATGTCCTCCACGATGATGACATTCTTGCCCTCCAGCGGCTCGTCCAGATCCTTGATAATCTTTACCACACCGCTTGACTTGGTGTCGGAACCGTAGCTGGATACAGACATGAAATCCAGGGAAACCGGAATAGTCAGGCGTTTTGCCAGTTCGCAGGTAAAAAATACGCCGCCCTTTAAGATACAGATCAGGTGGACTTCCTTTCCCTCATAATCTTTGTTGATCTGTGCTGCCACTTCACTGATCTTCTTGTTTACTTCTTCTTCCGTTAATAATACACGAATCTTATCAGCCACTGCTTTTTCCTCCGTTAAATTCCACCTCAAGGATGGTTTTTGTCTGTTCTGTTATCTTATAATATGCGCTGATCCGGTGCCCCACTATCCACAGGATATGTTTTTCTTCCGCCAGAAGCCAGATTTGCTCCCGCTCCTGTCTCGGAATTTTCTCATCAATCATCCAGGATTTCAGCGTCTTCCGACCACCGGACGGCAGTGTCAGGTAGTCCCCCGGCTGCCGGTGTCTCAGCGATAAGGTACCTTTTATTTTATCATAGTCAAACCATTTCGTATACTGGTTTTTCGGAAATTCATCCCCATTTTCACAGGGGAAAATATGCATCTGCAAAAGATTCTCATCCTGGCTGCCCGGAAGCAAACCCCCTTTTCTTTCCCCTGGATGACTAAGCGAGCGCACTTCAAGAAATCCATATACATTCACCGCCCGGAACCCATGCGGCAGCGAAATACTCTTTCCGGTTCCCTGATGCAGAAGTTCCCGCACCGCCTGCACATGCGTCTCCGTCACGTCCCGGAGCGGCATTTTGCTCTTTAAAAACAACCGCCGCACGATATAACCCTGCACAATCTCCGCCTGTTCTGCCAGCGCTCCTGCATCCGCCTTTCCGTCCGGTGCATGCTTTTGAAGCCATTCCTCTGCCACCTCTTCCAGATAGGCATCTGCCTGCCGGATGCGTCTGCCCGCCTGGTCGATATGACGGACTGCCTGTACATTCAGGCGCTCTTCTACCGCCGGAAGCAGTTCATTCCGAAGCCAATTGCGGCTGTATTCACTCTCCTGGTTCGTCGAGTCCTCGACCCAGTCCTGTCCCTGCTGCAAAAGCCATGCCTGAATCTCGCTCCGCTGCGCCCAGAGAAGAGGACGGATGATGCGCCCCCGCACCGGAGCAATGCCGGAAAGCCCGGTCAGACCGCTTCCGCGGAACAGGTTAAAAAGAACCGTTTCCGCATTATCATCCGCATGGTGGGCGGTGGCGATGTGAACCCGGGCGGCTGCCGCCTCTTTTCTCCCCGCATTCTCCGATGTCAAATCCGGATACATCTCTTTCTCCCACGCAAGCGCCGTCTCCTCATACAGGCGGTACCGTGCCAGTCGTCCCGCCTCCTCGACGGAACATTTCCGGTCAAGCGCCTCTTTTGCCGCATCGATACGGAACTCATAAAAAGGAATTTCCAGCCGTTCACACAGCATCCGTGAAAATGCCGCGTCCCGATCCGCCTCCGCGCCGCGCAGCCCGTGATGGACATGGAGCGCCCGCAGGGAAATCTGAAACGTCTCCCGCAGCTTCCAGAGTACCAGCAAAAGACCGACGGAATCCGCTCCCCCGGATAAACCGACCAGAACGCCATCCCCCGGCCTGGCCATATGATTTTGTTTCATATAAATTTCTGTTTGTTTCTGCATTCTTTTATATTTCTTTTTATCCCTCTTAAAAATAAATCCACTCGTAACTGTTCAGTACCTTCACAGTATAACGGATCTCCCCCTATTTCTCAACCTGCCAGATTCTACGTTACTGTTCACGCATACGTGCCCAGTAACGGAATTTGCCGTGGCTTCGCATTTAAATACGGCAAATTCCTGCTGCCACCACGTTTTCTTACGGCACTTTCGGTTCCAAAAGTGCCTACCCGTAAACAGTAACTACCCACGTTCCAGCACCGTCCCTACCAACACTGTGCAGTCATCCACCACACCCCCGTCCGAAAGCCCGGACGCAAACGCCAGGATCTGTTCTGCCAGTTCCTGCGGGTTGCCGCCGGAAAGGTTTGATACAAATTCCATGAACGTCTCTTCCTTGTGTTCCCCCGGCATCGCTTCGAGAATACCGTCGCTTATCATAATGATTTTTTCGCCGTCCCACATTTTCCGCGACATCAGAACCGGCTCCGCGTTCTGTACGATTCCCATCGGCAGCCCGCCTGCTTCCAGAAACTCAACGCCCTCACGCCCCAGAATAAAGGTCGGCACCGCGCCCAGCTTCATCGCTTCCAGCACACCTGTCCCCAGATCGATACAACATAGATCGATTGTTGCCGGATTCTGCTCCGTACCCGCCAGCAGAAGCACCGTATTTACCAATTTGAGCGCCGATCGCGCCGAAAATCCCGTCTCCAGCAGGCGCTGGGTCAGCTCAATGACCTTCTCGCTGTCCTCGCTGGCGCTTCTGCCGCTTCCCATGCCGTCCGACAGGCTCATAATCACCTGCCCCGGAAGCCCGGTCTGCACCGTGCACGTGTCGCCTGAAATCGGTTCTCCCTCCCTGGGGCTGCACGCCATGCCGTACACCATCCGGTATTTACCTTCTTCCACAAAACGGAAGGTCGCCGCATTGCGGGTGATAAGGCTTTTGCTGTCCTTCGCCACACTCCAGTGGCTTCCGGCGATCGCGCGTCCCAGAAGTTCCGCCACATCCCGCGCCGTCATGCATCGCCCATTGACGCTGCGGAGTGTGAGAAACGCCTCCTTCTGCTGATTTTCATATTGAAGCACCAGCATGTTGTCCACGCGCAGATGGCTTCTGCGAAGTATCCCCGAAAGCATCTCCTCCCAGGATGCCGTCACATCCGACGCCTGCTCCATCTGGTTGGAAAATTCCTCCAGAATCGCCGCCAGCTCCCGGAACTGGACGATCACCGCATCCCGGCTTTCCAGAAAACGGTTTTTCCACCCCAGATTCATCGTCGCCCGGCCGAGGCTCCGGTTCAATTCCCGCAAATATGCCTCTCTCTGGGAACAAATCTCATGAAACAGGCGCGGCATGTCCTCCAGGTCGATTTTCCCTTTCTGCTCGAACGTCCGAAGTAGATAATAGAGATAATAACTGTCGTCCCGGCGGTTGCCATAATACAGGTTGCACCGTGTACAATCGCCGCATACCGCCGACGCCGCCGTCTGCATTGCCGCCAGTCCGTCCTCCTTCGTCAGATGCCCCTGCCCGCCGATCTCATCCGCAAACGCCTGCGCCAGACCACCCAGTGACAGTGCCATGCTCTTTAAACGTCTTGCCGTGTAGACGTTGACATCCGCCATATCTCTATGTAAAGTTCTCCGTTTAAGCACAAAAATCCCTCCTAACCTGTATAACGCCATTATATACAGGCTGGAGGGAAATATTTGTCAAACGGACGGAGCAAAATCAGGGAAAACTTCGACATTTTCCGACACATCCAGGAATGCTGCTCCCCTGTGTGGCATGCCCCGGACATTCTATGATGCACCGCAAGCCTAATTCGAATTGGACGGTTTGAGCAGGATCTCATTGCGGTTTACAAGTCCCAGCTTCTCCTTCGCTACCTTCTCGATATACTGCTTGGTCTGCACGTATACCCGGTATTCCTCAAGCTGTTTGGCACGTTCTTCTTCCTTCGCAACCTGCGCCTCCAGATTTTCCTCGCGAATTGAATAGCTCCTATCCTTTTCCTTGAGATCGATGCCCTTGATGTGCACGGCAGCCGCCAGACTCAGCACTACCATCGTAACGCCCACAAGCGCCATCCGGTTGTTTAAATTATCCTTTTTCTTTTTCCGCACATTTCCACCCGGTCTGCCTTCTGACATCTGTCTACGCATTCTCATCTCACTTCCTTTCCATGTTTTCTGCCTGTCCCCTTGTTGTACGTTTCTTTCCGGTCTTCTGGCTTTTTTTGCCTCTTCTTTTCATTTTAATCCATCCGCTGCATTTTTTCAATACCGCAAACAAAAGACGGCTGCCCGTCCGGTCATAAAACACCATGCCGCCGAGCACGCCCGCCACCGCATAGCCGCGCAAGACTCCGTCATTCTGCCCGAACAAAAGCCGGAACGTCGCAAAGCTGGCAAAAAGCCAATACGCCGCATCCTCCATGCCTGTCCAAAATGAGCCGTGCCGTACCAGCCACCGGAAGATCCTAAGCCCGTCATACATCATCATCAGCGCGATCCCGTACACACACTGCCGCCAAGCAGCCATATTTCCCCTCTCACCGTCCCGTTCATCCGCCACCGCCTAACGGAACAGCCGTCCAAAGAACGACTCCTGCGATTTCCGGTGGGACTCGTTGCAGGAATACGAAAAGCTTTCAAACTCGCCCTCTATATCCACTTCGCCCTTTTCCAACGTCAGACGGCTCACATGCAGCGCCTTCCCACGCACCGTCAGAAGCCCCATGTTTGTATCGAGAATCATCTGGTTCTCATCAAATGACACCACATCCTGGATCCCCGTCATACTCCCCTTTTCCCGGTTCAGAAGCTCCAGCTTGTGAGGTCTGGCATCCAATTTTTCTTCCATGCAAAAAACCTCCCAATTTATCTAACTTATAGCCTATAGCTGCCTATTGTTAAATATATTGGGAGGTTTTCAGGTTTATGAATGATTATCTGGCCGGTTCCCAGACACCGTCTGCATTTACATAATAGCCGTCCGGTGTCCACTCAGCCATATAAAGGGAGCCGTATGGACGCCCTGCGCCCTCCATGTAAACCCAGGTTTTTAATGTTTCATCATACGCCCAGGTCGGCTGCGGTGCATACGGATTTAAGTATACATATCCTAAATCCGGAACCAGCTGCCACTCCGTCAGCATCTCTCCTGTTGCCGGATCCAGATAATACCATCTGCCGTCCTGCGGATCCAGATACCAGCCCGTCCGCATGCCTGTGTTTTCATCCACATAGTACCATTCGCCCGCGCTGTAATCATAGACCCAGCCCGTCCGGATATATCCGTCGGCTCCAAACGCCCACCATGCGCCCCGGAGCTGTTTCCACACAACCTGTTCAACCTGCCTGCCGGTCGCCGGATCCAGAACCAGGCTTCCGGACAGATATGTACCATTTGACAGGCGGTAACGCCATCCGGTGCTCTCTTTTACCCATGTGCTGGTACTTCTGTCGCGGCCGGAAGTGGTCGTTCCCTGCGGATTGCCTGGGGTCGATGGATTCGGGTTCGACGGGTTGGGTTTCGTCGGATTGGACGGGTCAGACGATGCTTTCTTTGTCTGGACCGTTACCGCCTCGCTGGCTGCGGATGCCGTCGTATTGACACCTTCTTTGAGTCTCACATAGAAATTGTAAGTCGTTTCCGGTGTCAGCCCGGTAAATACCGGTGAATCCTGCCATTCTCCCTGATCCACGCAGTATTCCAGTTCATATCCTGCCGGAATCGCGGTTCCATCCACAAATGCTGACGGTGCTTCCAAGGTCACGCTGGTGTCTGTCCACGCTGCTGCCTGCGCTGCTTTCGGGGTCTTTGTTGCTATTTTCTTGATCGTCAGTTGCACCGTAATCGGATCACTCCTATAATATACGTTGCTGTCCGGGATCTTAATCTTACAGGAATACGTTCCCGCATTGATCGGCGGTGTCATGCTGGAATAAACGGTTCCGTTCACACCTTCATAGCGCACCTCATACTGACCCTGAAACTGTTCCGAAAGATCATGTCCACCTATCGTTGCCCGAATTTCATCCCCCACAGACTTCGGCGTACCATCGTAATCAACCTCTTTATTCGTACCATTCAGTGTAACTTTATCTTTGTCCCCAAAATACACATTTGTCTCAATATTCTGTGCCGGCATCTGAAAGGAAGCCGTCCATTTGCCGTCGGATTCGGTAAATTTCGGCGGGTAAATAACTATAAGCAAACCACCGCTGTATGTAAAGCATGCATTCTTGTTCTGCAGCTCCTTCATCCGCTTGACACCTTCATCTGTCAGGGTCGCCGTTACCAGCTCCCCGGCTTTTGCTGTAATCTTGTCCAGCGTATAATAAGAACTGCTTTCCAGCTTCTTTGTGATCGAAAATTCCGCAGTTAGATCATCCTGGACCTCGATATCCACAGCTACCATGCCCGGTCCATCTAAGTATACATAGAGAGTCGGGAGACCGGTTGTATTATCTTTTTCGATGTAATAATCGCCGTTCATTTTAAGTTCTGCTCTACTATTTACCTTTTTCGGTGTAACTGAACCTTTCTTATACAGCGACATTGATTTTATATTAAATTCTTTAAACAGCTTGCCACTGATAATATTTGTCACTTTCAGAGAGCCAATATGTTCCCCTCCGCTCCACTCTCTGGTTTCAAAGGCTGCCGTTGTTCCCCATGTACCCCACTCCTGTCCTACGAACCAGGTATACTGGTATGCGTTCATATTTTCCGCATAGGAAACCTGTACAGAGGCATCTGAACACGGCATCGTAAAGCAATACACCGTCGGATTCTCCAGATTGCAAATTGTCGCATCCACCTTTGAACCATTTGCATCGGTAATTGTTACTTTGCTTACGATATCATCCCGATCCAGACCCGTAAATGCAAGGTAAACTTTTTCTCCGGCTTTCTGTGAAAATGTAAATGTACTAGTTTCACTACCTGTCGTAGAAATTGGATTTGTTCCCTTTTTTGCATCATCCATGGATGCATACGCTTTCACGACTGCATTCGGGGAGTTTATCGTATTCTCCCGTTCTACTGTAACGGTGTGTTCCGCCGTATCAACTGTCAGATTGCATACTGCCTCCTTGGAAGGATCCGCCACGCTGGTGGCTGTGATCGTATAGGTTCCCGCTTTTGCCACATCCGCAGCAGTTACCCGTCCGTCCTCTACCTTGACTGCCGGATCACTGCTTTTCCATTCCACATCTCTGGACGCTCCGTTTGCCACATCGACGGTCGCAGTGAGCTGGACGCTTCCTCTCGGGTAAATCGTCTCATTGGTCTTATCCAGCGTAATTCCGGTAACCGAAGGTGTCAGATCCAGCGTCAGATCCGGACGTAAAGTCTGGTTTTTCAGAATCGGGAAAGCATACTCGCCGGTTGAATCCATCGTCCAGGTAGAATCAAAATTCCAGCCCAGCTTTTTATAAAATTCCGGATCTTTCAGGTCTTCCGCCGTTGCGTCCGCTCCATATAGCTTGTCTGCCCCCATCGTATCTGGATCCGGGGTCAAAATCGTTCCATCTGATTTTCTCGCAACTGTGCCGGCAAAGCCGTAGTTATCCCGGCAGCTTCCCGTTGTTCCGCCAATCCGGTTGAGCGATCGCATCTCCGGGAAAATGCTGACACAAGAGGAAATCGAACCGTTGGCGGAAATGCCTGCCACGGATGCGCCAATGGGATTTTTTGTCAGGGCTTCGCCTGCCGCGTAGCTGTGGGAGATCTTTACTTTACTGTCATTTCCGCATCCTACCAGTCCGCCAATAGAATTTCCCGCTTCAACGTCCATATCCACAACTGCATAGCTGTTGTCAATTGTTGTACTTCCACCGGTCCAACCGACCAAACCACCTGCAAAGCCACTGCTGGCGGTTCCCTTGATTTCAGCATCTGCATAGCAGGACTTAATATTTACCGAATAATTATACTTCCCCCTTACATTTCCAATCAAACCACCTGCCGATTCAATCTTATTCGTTCCATCTGCAGTTTCGATTGTTCCACTGACGTAACAATTTTCTACCGTCAGAGAACCATATACATCACCAACCAGGATGCCGACTCTCGCCCCATCGCGGGAAGCTTTAACCACCGCATTTTCTATGGTCAGATTCTTAATTTCACAATTCGAAGAAATTGCTCGAAACAATCCCACATAAACTTCGCCGACCGCATTCAAGCCTCGAATCATATGTCCGCATCCATCAAATTCAGCTCCGGCATTAGGAATCGAAGTAAACTCGTGACCGCCCATATCAATATCGCACATCAGTTTCGCTTTCCAGTTTGAAATCTTCGTATCTCTAAAATACGCAAGCTCTGCCCCTGTACTAATTTGATAATAACCATGTTCGTCTTTGGTCGGTTCCACAGCCGTTATTCCATCCCACTGATCCTGCACCCATACCGCCTTAAATGCTACATTTCTATTTGGCATTGTATAATCTGCACCGCTGGCATATGTAGTACTTCCGTCACTCCAGCCTTTAAAATTCATGCCATATACCTTAAAGGTATTCTCCGGAAGCGTAATCACAGTTCCGGCTGCGGCATTTCCCAGGGTCGGCGCATCTCCCTGTGAATCCTGGCGTCCGGATGCAAAGGTAATTGCATACTTCGCCGCGATTGGAAGATTTATTTCGATTGTTTCTGTTGACGCGCCCTCAGAGGTATCGCTCAAAACAATCATTCCCGTGATACTTCCGTTTTGTCCCGGTTCTTTGCCATCCGTTGCTGGTGTTAGATGGAACCCTTCTTCAGCGGACCAGTCCGCATGAATTTTTTGATTTGTGATAACGTTCTGTACAACCTGCAAAATTTCTTCCGCTGTTGTCCCATTTGTCACCGTCATCGCCTGCAGCGCTGCCTGTGCCGCTGTTTTGACATTCTCTAAGGTCTGCTCGGAAAATACATAGGTTCTATCGTCGCCTCCTCGCTGTCACCATAGGTTGAACCATCTCCCGTTGCCCGGACTCCAAACGTATAGATTCCGCTCTCTGCAATCTGGGCGGTAAAATCGTAACCGGTTTCACCCGCCCCAAGTGTAACCGGAACCCCCAGTGCTGAACCATCCTTATAGAGCTGTACTTTATAGCCCGATGCATACGCAACCGAACTCCAGACGGCCTTTCCTTTTACTGTCTCATCCCATTTGACATCCGCAGGCGCCGCAAGCTGAACAAGATTCACCTTTTTTTTCAGCACAATTGAACCAATCGAACTTCCCTTGTAATGGACATATAAGGTTATTTTATTCGTATTGCCAAGATTCAGCGATTTAGCAAATTGAATCTTTATACCGCTTTCATTTTCTGTATTGTCCACTCCAAGAATTGTAACTCCGTCATACTCCGTTCCATCTTCCTCGGATGAAAGTTTAAAATCCCCCGCCTGTAAATCTTCATTTCCGGTATACGTAAGCGCAATTTTTCCATCTGCCGTGACAGTGTCCGCATCGGTTGTCTGGAAAGTTCCTGTCACAGTTTGTCCCGAAAGCATGGAAACCGGGTTTGTTTCCATGGTGAAATTAAGAGCTTCTAAATCGGCATCCGAAATCGTAACTGTTGTCCTAACCGTAATATATCCGGTCTTTTTGATCGTTACGTCATAGTCTCCATTGGCAAGATCTATGCTAAAGGTTCCATCTGAACCTGTTGTCGCCTTTTTCTCGCTGCTGCCCTTCTTAAAAGTAATCTCTGCGCCTGCGATTCCGGTTTCTCCAGACTTTACTGAGCCTGTTTTTGTCTCGGTTGCCTCAAGATACTCTGGTATGTCTGCGCCGGAGAATATAATTACTTCTTTATTATCTCTTTGCATCTTTAGCGTCGGAAGCTGATTAGCGGCAAATTCCCAGTTTTCCGCATCACTTCCCCAGCCAATCGTATTTTTCCAGAAATTGGTTGTTAAAAGGTCTGGTTTGAAAACACTCTCGCCACGATGCAACTCTGGCCATTTTCTATCTTTATCATTCTCTTTATCAAGAAGGGTTTCACCACATTTAACCCTCATACCCTGATAGGCGAAATTTCGTCCACCAACTACATGAACTTGATAATCACCGAAATAGCCAAAAATTCTATCTACATAGTATTGCGAACTGTTTGTGGAAATCTCTTCTTGCAATGCTGCGCTCTTATTAATTGTAACTGTTTTTCCTTGTCCACCAACTAATCCACCTGCACCGCGACCTGAATTTGTCGAAACACTTCCCATTGCAATACAGTTCATAATATTCAACTGCGTGCCATTTTTCACTTTAACCGAACCAACCAAGCCTCCAGCTAAAGACTCCCTATTATTATTATCTTTGTTTTCAATCTCTGCATTAACAATACAATTTTGAATTTCCAGCGTCCCCGACTGAACCTGTCCAATTAATCCACCTGCGGCACAATTTCCTGTAGTAGCAAGACTGCCACTGATATAACAATTTTCAATCTGCGAATCAGCACCTACAGTTCTCGCAATCGCTCCTACATGCTTTCCATCTCCCGTAATGGTCACATTGGACAAAATCAAATTTTTAACAGTTCCCGCCAAAACATTAAACAACGGCTGCGAAATTCCACTCAGCTCATATCCATTACCATCTAAACCAGCCGTTAGTGTTCTTGACTCCCACGACTCACCGCTTAGATCGATATCAGCCCCCAATCTAATATATTTACTTACACCAGAGGATTGATTTCCATTATATTGATTCTTTTGGTTTTCACCCATAACAGTAAACCACTGTTTTACATTACAAATCACATAGGGATACTCTTTCGTACCTTTTCCCGTGATTCCTTCATCTGCATACAACGCAATCCCCGCGTCTCCCACCTGCACATGGATCTCCGGCAAAGCAGTGTCTTCCGGTATCTCTTCGCTTTCCGGAATCACCGGAATATAGGTATAGATCGCCCCATTGTATTCTTCATTGGCTTTATCGTAGCCTCCCAGGTCTTTTCTTCGGTTTCTTCTGGTTCGCCGTCCTCATTGAAGCGGTCAAAATAGTCCTCCGGTGCCAGTCCGCCCTGAAATTCAGAATAGTCGCTGTTTTCCGCATCCAGTTTCCACGTGATACCCGACAAAGTCTGCTCGGTGGTTTCTTCTCCCATCGTCTCACGCACGGTAAGAGTCTCCGGGAACTGGATGTCGGATTCTTTGCTTCCAAGCGGGAGAATCTGATCGGTGATCGATTCTTCCAACGGTGCAAATTCCAGCGTCGTTTTCGCCTGCTCTTCTTCCAGGACCGTGATCTGGATCACTGGAAGTTCGTCCTCATCTACCTCATAATTGCTGCTTTTCAGCTCTGCACGGAACAGGTAGATACCCGGATTTTCTCCATCATAACGGGATGCCTGGCTCTCTTCTGCATCCAGAACCCAGCGCACCTTTACTTTTCGCCAGAAACCTTCCTTTTCGTCAATCTCTTCCTCGGTCTTCTCATCCGTCTTGACATCTTCCCTCGGTTCATCCGTTTTTCCGTTCGAAGAACTGCCCTCTTCATTCAAATCTGCATTTCCACCTGAAGAACCAGAATCTGTCTTACCGGAATCGTCTTTCTCATCGGATTCACCGTTCCCCGGATTTGCATTTTCATCCTGAGAGTCCCCATTTTCCGCCGATTTCCATCTTTCCCAGAATCTCCCTGTTCACCTGAACCGGATTCCGCTTTCTCTAAGCCCTCTCCACCTTCGCTTTTGTCTTTGCTATTCTCTCCGGCATCTTTTCCTTCGGTATCTTCTTTTTCTCCCTTCTCTTCGCTGTCCAACTTTTCCAGCACGGCATCATCATTTGTGCGGTTGGCAAACGCAGCTACATTCTCATCGCTCCCTGCGTCAGGCACATCTTCATTTTGCCCCCCCGCTGACAAAAACGTCTATGCTGTCCGGCATCTCCAGATCCTGATACCGGGTTCCATAGGGAACTTTCTGATACAGAACCTGTTCCGATAAACTCTCGATCTCCCTGATCTGATAAAAATTCGTGTTCGCATAAACTCTAGGCACAGAGCCATATGAACTGCACGTTATCACTACCACCATTCCTGCTGCCAGGATTCTTCTTTTTCTCCTTCTCATACGCTTTTTCCTCTCATTCTCGAAATGTTGATTATCCGTCATAAAGTGTGTATACACAAATGAGTCGTCACTATATTTATATTATAATAATCAACTCTTACAAATTCAAGACAGAATCTGTTCTTTTAAGCGCATAAAGAAAAACGAGACGACCGAAGTCGTCTCGTAAAAGTCTAACTTTGAGGGGGCACCTCAATTCTCTTGACTTCTTTTTTTATTTCCGTTCTTTATATGATTATTTCTCCAGGTTCTCCGGGGTTCTGCACCATGTTAGGAGCATTTCTTTTAAAAATTCCAGTTCCTGCGTGTGGTCTGCCTTGTGATCGTCCGCCCACACAATTCCCTGTGCATAGCGCTCAGCCACCGCCAGCATCGCAATCGCAACGCTTGTAAATAACTGCTGCTCCGGGATATCGGTCCGGATGCTTTTATCGCTCCTCGCCTGCTCATAGAACTTATGATACAGCGCTCCTGCCGGCTTCAAAACATCCAGATGTTCAGCCAGCGCTTCCTCCTTGATTTTCTCCCGGGAGATAAAGTTTTTATAGTTATTACTGAACCGGAGTATTTCCGGGCGTTCCCGGTAAATCCGGATGATCTGGTCCGTATAAAACTCAATGTACTGATACGCCGTGAATGATTCAAATATCTCCGATCCCTTTTCTTCCAGAATCTCCTTCCAGAGATCGCCCCAGATTTTTCCGCTGATCGCTATCACAAGCTTGACCTCGTCTGATAATAGTTATATAGGGTCGCAACGCCCACTTCCGCAGCGTCCGCCACTCTTTGTAAGCTGACATTCTCGATCCCATATTGCGAAAACAGCCTGAATCCAGCTTCCATCAGCTGTTCTTTCCGGCGCATCGCCTCTTTTTCATCCCGCTCTATATTTCTTGGCATTTCGTCCTCCGCGCCTTTTACTGACGTCTCTTGGATTTTTACAGGTATTCAAACATTTCTTTGGCATCTTCCTTGCGGATAGTCTCCTGTACGCTTGTAACGCGGACCTTCACCGATTTATTGCCGAAAGCAATTTCAATCACATCCCCAACCTTGACCTCCGCGCTGGCTCTTGCCACTTTATCATTCAGCATCACTCGTCCGCTGTCACACGCTTCATTGGCTACGGTTCTTCTCTTGATGATGCGGGACACTTTCAAATACTTATCTAGCCTCATATTTTTCCTTTCCATAGCCCCTTGCAGGGCACTTTCATCCTGGCGGAATCCCTTCGCTCCTATAATACTAAAGCCCTCCATGATATTTTATCACGAAGGGCTGTCTGTCACACATATATGTCTGAGATAATTATGCGTTTACCATATCCTTTAATGCTTTACCAGCTTTGAACTTCGGAGTCTTGGAAGCTGCGATCGGCATGGTCTCGCCGGTCTTCGGGTTTCTTCCCTCTCTAGCTGCTCTCTCAGCTACCTCAAAAGTACCAAAGCCAACCAGCTGAATCTTTCCGCCCTTAACCAGTTCCTCGGATACTGCATCTGTGAAAGCCTTGATTGCCTTCTCTGCGTCTTTCTTGGAAAGCTCTGCTTTCTCAGCTACAACTGCGATTAATTCTGTCTTGTTCATCGTATATTCCTCCTAGCTTATATCTTTGCACATGAATCCTCTTAGTTTTCTTCGTACATGCCCGCAAATCTTACTTTACATTTATATACATTTCTCCTTGCTTTGTCAAGGTTTTTTGCACTTTTCCTCACATTCCGAACCGACAATCGTTACGACTCGCAAATAGGAATTTTCTAAACTGAAAATTCCGTACGATGCCGTTTAGGCAGCAGATTATTCCGATTTTAAATGCGAAGCATCGCCAAAATCATAGTGTGAAGCACACGCAAGCACTTCACACTGTGATTTTTTGGTGAAAACCGGTGTAGTATCTGTGAAATTCCTTGTGCTTTTATCTCTTTTCCGCTCATGTTTTCTATCGTTTTTGCATGCTTTTCTCCGTCTTTCAGAATATCGTTTTTACAGGCTTTCGTCAACCTTTTCATTACAGTTACACTGTCTTCTTTACTTGCCTGAATCCCATTCTTATGGTAAGATCAAATAATGTATATCCGGCCTATTACGGCAAACATATAGAAAGGCTGAAAATTATTATGAAAAAGCAAAAACTATCTTCCCTTCTGCCTATCGCTGTATTTCTGATCTTTTATCTGGGGCTAGGAATCTGGTCAGAATATATCATGAAGATCCCGATGGGCTTTTACAACATTCCGATTGTTGTCGCATTTATGCTTGCGATCCTGACGGCCTGTTTCCAGAACCGTTCTCTTTCCTTTGACCGGAAACTGGAGCTGATGGGGCAAGGCATCGGAGATAAGAACATCATCACCATGCTTCTCATCTTCCTGACAGCCGGAACCTTTGTCGGTGTCGTAGGACGAAGCAGCGCTGAAAGCGTTGCTTATCTGATGCTGTCTCTTATCCCGGCCCGTTTTTCCGTTGCTGTTCTCTTTGTGGTAGCGTGCTTTGTCTCTACTTCCATGGGAACCTCCGTTGGAACCATCACCCTGATTGTTCCGATTGCCACTGCCGTATCTGAGACCTCTGGTTTCTCTCTGGCCCTTTGCGTCGCATCTGTCATCGGCGGTGCCATGTTTGGAGATAATCTCTCTTTCATCTCCGATACAACCATCGCAGCCTGCAACGGTCAGGGATGTGCTATGAAGGATAAATTCCGTGAGAACTTCGGCATCGCACTTCCGGCTGCCATCGCTTCCCTGGCACTTATCCTGGTCGTTTCCTTCCATCAGGATCCGGGAGCTGCCATCATAAAACCATACAACCTGATTCAGCTGATCCCCTATCTTCTGGTATTAGCAGGCGGCATTGCCGGTATTCAGGTATTTGTCGTTCTGTTAGTCGGAATCGTATCCGGTGCCATCATTATGCTGGGCTCCGGCCAGACTACTCCCTGGGAAATGCTTACCAACATGGGGTCCGGCACTTCCGGCATGTTTGAGACCAGTATGGTTGCCATCTTAGTTGCAGCTATGTGCGCACTGATCCGTGAAAACGGTGGCTTCGATGTTCTTCTTAACGTTATTCATCGCATCTTCCGTGGAAAACGCGGCGGTCAGTTTGGTGTCGGCCTTTTAGTTACCCTGCTGGATATCGCAACTGCCAATAACACAGTAGCTATCGTTATGGCCAACCCTATTGCAAAGGAAATTTCTGAAGATTATGGCATCAGTGCCAGAAAGACAGCCTCCCTTCTGGATACCTTTTCCTGTATCTCCCAGGGAATCCTGCCTTACGGTGCTCAGATGCTGGTAGCATTATCGGCGGTTCATGAGCTGGGCTATGAACTGTCTGCCTTTGAGGTCATGCCGCTTCTGTTCTATCCAAGCATGCTGTTTATCAGTTCTTTAATCTGTATCTTTCTGCTTCCAGAGCGCGGAAACCGTGTCAAAGCAAAAAAATAACAGCGAAACCCTTTCCACTGCACACATAAACGCATTGAGGCATAAAGAAGAGCTGTCCGACTTTCTCGTCATCAGACAGCTCTTTTATGAAATATCTCGAAGTTTCACTATATAACCTCTCTTTCTTAATTTTAACAAAAAAGGGGGCGTGTTCACAATTTATTTACTCATGCGTTTGTCATGCGCCTTGCTGTGCTTTTTCTGTGAAAAATCATGGAGTATCTGTGAACTCTCCTGCGCTTTCGTCTGTTTTTCGATATATCTGTTATATCAAATACCAATTTTTATCAAATACAGGACTATCAAAAACAGGATCGATGGACAACCGCCCAGGAGTTTTATCTCTCTTTACGTTTTCCATCGATCCCGTCTTCTTTTTTCTCTTACCGCCTGCTTCCAGGCATATTTATCTCATTTATCTTTTTTATCCTTCCATCTGACGTCCCAGAAATCCGGCTGCCGTCGCTGCCAGCTTCATCTCCGCCCCTCCAAGCGCCTGCTTTGCCTCCCGGCTGAGGAGAATCACCGCCCCGATCGCATCGCCCTCGCTCAAAATCGGCACAATCACCTCGGCGCTGCTCTCCTCCACCTCATCCGAAGTAATCGGGATAAATGCTTTTTCTCCCCGCGCCGCACAGATATTCTGACGTTCGGAGACTGCCAGCTCCAGCGCCCGGCTGATCGTCTTCTGGTAATATTCCTTCTTTGGTCCCCCGGATACCGCGATGATCTGATCCCGGTCCGCGATGCAGACCATCAGCCCAGTGGACTGCGCCATCGCCTCCGCGTACTGCACGGCAAATGCCGCCAGCTCTACCATCGGTGAATATTTTTTCAATATAATCTCGCCCTCGCGGTCCGTGAATATCTCAAGCGGCGTCCCTTCCCGAGGCGCAGCGTCCGGCGTATCTCTTTCGGGATGACAACGCGACCCAGATCATCGATTCTTCTCACAATTCCTGTAGCTTTCATGATTTTTCCTCCTGCATACCACGTTTGCCATATCGTGTGTCTTATGGGTAGTATGTGGAAATGCAGGCGGATTATACATCTGAAATGGTTCGTCCCAATTTTAGAACTGAAAATTTTTGCGTTTTTTATTCCTGCCGTTTCTTCGGATTCGGATTGATCGCCACACCGCGGTTGATGTCGCCCTGTAAATTCTTGCCGAACTGGTAATCATTACCCGGAAGAATCACATTGAGCAGAACGCCCGCAATCGCTGCGATCGCAAGACCTGTCAGGGTAACCGAGGTTCCTGCCGCCTCAAAGGTCAGACCGTCGGAGAATCCCAGCCCGCAGACCAGAATTACCGCAGCGATTACCAGGTTCCGGGATTTGGTTAAATCCACCTGGTTTTCGACCACGTTGCGGACACCGATCGCAGAGATCATACCGTATAGCATGAAACTAACGCCGCCGATGATGGCAGACGGCATCGAACCGATGACCTCTGCCATCTTCGGAATAAAGCTCAGAATCACAGCAAAGACAGCTGCAATCCGGATGACACGCGGGTCATGGACACGGCTTAATTCCAGAACGCCCGTATTTTCGCCGTAAGTCGTATTGGCAGGACCGCCAACGAGTGCCGACAGAGATGTTGCGATACCATCGCCGACCAGCGTCCGGTGCAGTCCCGGATCCGCAAGGAAATTTTCTCCGACCGTCGCGGAGATCGCCGACATATCGCCGATATGTTCCATCATCGTCGCAAGCGCGATCGGCGCCATTACCATGACCGCCGTCGGGTCAAATTTGCACAGCTGGAACGGAGGAAGTCCGACCCAGGAAGCCGTCGCTACCTCTGAGAAATTTAGGATCGCACTTCCGTCCGGGTTTGTCATTCCCATCATCTGGAAGACTGCTGCCGCTGCATAGGAGATCACAACGCCCATCAGAATCGGAATGATCTTGAACATTCCCTTGCCCCAGATATTAAAAACGATGATGGTTCCCAGCGCGATCAACGCAATCAGCCAGTTTGTCGATGCGTTGGCGATCGCGGACGGCGCCAGTGAAAGTCCGATACAGATAATGATCGGACCTGTCACAACCGGCGGCAGATAGTGCATGACGCGCTCCACGCCTGCCAGCTTGATGATCAGCGCCAGAATCAGGTACAGCGCACCCGCTACCACGATACCGCCGCAGGCATATGGCAATTTCTCGCCCATCGTCATATCTGCAAAAATACCGCTGTCCAAGTTTGCCACCGTCGCAAATCCACCGAGGAATGCGAACGAGGAACCGAGGAACGCCGGGACTTTTAACTTAGAGCAGGCATGGAAAAACAGTGTTCCCAGACCCGCACACATCAGCGTTACCTGAATCGAAAGTCCCTCTCCCTCAAAATAGGTATTGACCAGAATCGGCACCAGGATCGTCGCGCCGAACATCGCAAACATATGCTGCAAACCTAAAAGCAGCATCTTCGGCAGACCCAGTGTTCTGGCGTCTTTAATGACCATGTCGTTTTCATTCATTTTAGATAGATACCTCCAACAATTCCCTTCATTTTATAATGTACATCATTTTCATTTTCCAGAATATCCTTTTTGACTTCATTCGTCAACCTTTCTGCCGCGCTTGCTTCGATTTTCTGTAAACAAAACAAAGAATGTGCCTTTTTGTGTAATGGGGAATTCCAAGGAATTTCCTATTGCACAAAAAAAGAGCTGTCCGACTTTCTCGTCATCAGACAGCTCTTTTATGAAATATCCCGAAGTTTCACTATATAACCTCTCTTTCTTTTATATTTTGTTTTAAATGTGCTATGGACCTCTTCCTTTCATATGAATCTCCTCCTTTGATTACATGTATCTATGTAAACTCTTTTAGAGATTGTATGATGATGGATTCCATCGATACCGATTTTTATCTTTTTATTTAATTGGATAAATCGGTTTTTAAAACCATGATCATGTTTTTAGTAACTAACTATCCCATTGGACCGTCCTCCTTGTTCCTTATTTCGTCCTAGAAACTATGGTAACCGTTTGTTGGGGTTATCTCTGTTTCTTTTGATGGTTTTATTTTACTAGATAATTTCCATTTTGTCAAGTATTATTTCTAATTATTTTTCATATTTTTCTTTATTTATCTGATTATATTTTTGTAATTGTTGTGTATTTCTGTTTTATTTGTTCTGTTTCTAACTATTATTGCGCTTTACGATCGCAATTTCTTGTATTTCTTGTTTTATAGAACGCAATTTCCTGTAAAATGAAGAAAGTCCCATGAACAAATCATGTGTCTTGACACATCCGGGCTTCTCGCGCGACCGCTTGCGGCATGTTTCTTCTTCGCATGAGTACGCATCCCGCAAAGCGTTTTGTCATAGGACGAAGCTTCCTATGACAAAAAAGAACCACCCCAAAAGAATATGCCGATACCGAACTACCTCTTCTGGAAATGGTTCTATTTTCTTCTATCTTCCCTAGTGGAACTGGAACACGATTCCGGCCACAGCCGCCACCACGATATAGAGGATCGGGTGCTTTTTCCATTTAACTAAGCCGTACCAGATCGCAAGCGACAGTACGATCGCTTTCCAGTTGATGATGGAAAACAGCTCGGAAAACGCCAGGCTGCCATCCTCGCCGACATGGAGGAACGCTATCTTTGCCACGCCGATACCTGCTGCCGCAATCAGGGCGGTAGATGCCGCGCGCAGACCATAGAGGGCATTCTGTACGATCGAAGAGGATTTAAACTTATCGAGAATCTTCGAGATAATCACAATGATGATGACCGACGGAAGCACCAGTGAGAGTGGCGCTGCCAGTCCGCCGAGAATCCCCTTAATATGGAAGCCGACGTAGGTCGCCATATTGACTCCCATCGGTCCCGGTGTGGACTCGGAGACAGCGATCATGTTGGAAATATCATTAAAGGTATACCATCCCGTCTCCTTGGAAATATTGTAAAGGAACGGGAGGGTCGCCAGTCCGCCTCCAATCGCAAACAGTCCGCAGCAGAAGAAGCGGAAGCATAATTCAAGTATCAGCATCATTTCTTCTCCCCCTTTCCGCCCTTCAGTACAATCCCGATCGCACCCGCCACGACAACAAGAAGCACCGGGGAAACCGATGTAAACAGTGACAGTACAAACACAACCGCCGCAATCGCGATCGCTCCTTTATCAACCAGCGATTTCTTCGCCAGCTTGACAACCGCACTGCCGATCAGCACACAAACGCAGGCGCGGATGCCTGCAAAGGCGCTGCTCACAAAGCTAAGTTCAATAAAGTTAGAAATAAATGCCGCAATAATCATAATGATGACAAGCGACGGCGCAATGACTCCCAGTGTCGCCGCAATCGCCCCTGGAATTCCCCGATTCTTATAACCGACAAACGTCGCCGTGTTGACCGCGATGATACCCGGTGTACACTGACCAATCGCGTAGTAATCCATCAATTCTTCATCCGTCGCCCAATGGCGTCCATTGACTACCTCTTTCTGCAGCATCGGCAGCATCGCATATCCGCCGCCGAAGGTAAACCCTCCGATTCTGGCAAACGTCAGAAACATATCCAGCAGTTCTTTCATTTCTGCCCACTCCCTTCCGTATTATCCCTACACTTTTATTTCTCTGGAATTTCCAGTATATACCTGCTTATGTATCATACCAGAATTCAAGGAGTCTGAAAAATACCATTCGGATATAGAATATATATCGGAAAGATATAGTTCGCCTGTTATTCTATCGGATTTTGTTATATAATATATCTGCCGTATACACAGTTTTACAACGAATCCGAACAGGAAGGAGCATTTATGGAACTTCGCCAGTTATCCTACTTCACCACCATCGTCAACGAGGGAAATATTTCCCAGGCAGCCAAAAAACTGAATATCTCACAACCTCCGCTCAGCCACCAGATGAAGCTTCTGGAGGCAGAACTGGGTGTGACGCTGTTTGAGCGCGGTTCCCGCCGCATCCGACTGACACCTGCTGGAAAGACGTTCTACGACCGGGCGCTTGCGATCCTCGATCTGAGCCAGGCTGCCCGCACGGAGCTGACTGCACAGAAACAGGAGATTCAGGGCGTTGTGCGCCTTGGCATCATCTCCTCCGCCGTCGAATTTGTGACCCGGCATTATCTTGCCCCATTCCGGCAATCCTATCCCAAAGCCCTGTTTGAACTCCATGAGTCCAATTCCTACCACCTGCTCGATCTGCTTCACTCCAACCAGATCGACCTCGCCGTGATCCGGACGCCATTTGCCAAAGCCGGGCTGGAGATGCAGACACTGCCGCCGGAGGCATTTCTGGCGATCGGGCGCGAAATGATCTGGAGCCATTACCAGGAATGCCCGAATGCCCTTCTGACCGATATTCCTGCTTCCGAACCACAAAAAAGCCATACGCCCACATCTCTTCCCCTCTCCGCCCTCACCCGCGCGCCGCTCATTCTTTACCGCCGCTGGCAGCCGCTGATTCTGGGATATTTTGAGGAACAGGCGCTGGAACCGAACATCGTCTGCATTGCCGACGATGCCAGAACCGCCCTTTTATGGGCGTCCGAAGGGCTGGGCATCGCGCTCGCGCCTGAATCTGCCCTCTGTTTAAATTCCGATCCCGCCCTGATCCGCCGGATCATCACCCAGCCCCAGATCCACTCAAGTATCTGTCTGGTCAAACGGAAGGAACGGAGTTTATCGCTGGTGGGGAATGCGTTTTTCCAAAGTTTCCATGCCACCGCTATTTCATAAATATGAATTTTATCCTATAAATTCAATTGACTTTACACTTTTTTCATTGTCGTGTTTGTACGAAATCAGATATTTATCATACGCTGAATATTTTTTTATATATCACCGCATTCTGTTTAATTTTTCCGGTAAATTACTTTCAATATCATTTTTTTAATATAAATTACACAAAAATTTTTAATATATAACACAAATGGCAGATTTTTCAGTTGGCATATCGAAAAACCGCACGTATAATTGGCATCAATTCAGGAAAAGCAGAATAAACATAACAGAAAATAATTGCAAGGGCGCATCTCTTTTACGATGAATGCGTCCTTGTTTTTATTTATATGGCAACTGATCACGTGCCGACTTACCGCGGGCACAGCTGAAAAAGAGGAGGAAATGTAAAGCCCGTCACTCTCTCCGGCGGACAGATGCAGCCAAAAGCGCTCCTCTTTGACGAACCAACCTCCGCACTCGATCCAGAGCTGGTCGGAGAGGTTTTAAACGTCATGAAGGAGCTGGCAAAATCGGGAATGACGATGGTCATTGTCACCCATGAGATGGGCTTTGCCCGTGATGTTTCTGACCGGGTGCTCTTTATGGCAGACGGCTATGTGGTTGAGGAAGGAAAGCCAGAGCAGATCTTTACCGCCCCGCAGCATAAACGGACCAAGGCATTCTTATCAAGACTGCTGGCATCTGCGTAGACCCACTATCAAAAACATAAGTGTCGACAGCCGCTTCGCGATCAATAAGATTGCGGAGCGGCTGTTTTCTGCCATAGGAAACCTCGTTCTATGTGCCATGGCACATTCCTTCTTATAAATTCAGATCTCCCAGACTGGAAAGATAATGTTTGCATATATCCAGGAATTCCCTGTTTTTTTCAGTGAAAAAGCTGTTCTTCATCCATACATAGTTAATGAAGGTTTTGTTTTTAAAATCGTTAATAAAAATCTGGCTCATAACACCGCGATCCAGTTTTTTCTGTACGACAAACTTGTATACAAATGAGAGACCAACATTTTCAATGACAAGATTGTGAATGGTATTGATGGTTCCGACTTCTACAAAAGAGGCGAAATTATGTATGTCCTGATTGTAACCGTGAAGAATAGAACGCAGATTGAGATAGGATTTTGAACCTTCTTCTCTG
>NZ_QUEL01000028.1:0-35898 GCF_003478145.1 Clostridium sp. AF29-8BH
GACGCTATCGACGCAAACCGACGCAGAAAGGATTAAGTGATGAAAAACGTGCAAATTCCTTATGAATTGTTTGTATCTCTGCTCCGCTATCATCTAATGGAAGATGATGATTGTCTGAATGAAATCCGGCAGGGATTGGAGCAGAAATTGGATTCGCTGGTGCGCCATGAATTATATGCGAAATATAAGACTGCGCCCACACAGGAAGAACGGGAAAAAGCCAGACAGGAATATCTGGAAAAACGTGGAGTGTCGGACAACTTCCGCTGGTAGTTTTCCTTTGATAATAGACAGGAGCGTGTTACGCTCCTGTGGATAGAAGACAACGAGAAAGGTGTGATTCAATGATAATTCAGCCAGAATGGGGAACTCGGAACGTGAACAAATATTTATACGAAAGTGAAGCCCGGAGGATTGCTGCACTCAACGAAATCTTTGGAGATGTGGAACTGACTGTGGCAGAAATGCGGACGCTGGTATGGCTTGCCGGATGGGAGGAATGTACGGTGGAAAACGTACTTTCGGCTATCCGAAAAGCTATGGCGGCGGAAGCAAAGCGGCGGGAACAGCCGCTCCGTCCGTAGGACGGAAAAGCCCTCGGCAGAGCGCAAAGGCAGTTTTTGATGGACGGAACGGCTGTCAAAAGTGCTTTTGCGTTACTTTCGGCGAAAGTAACAAAGCCTATGCGCCGTATCCGGCGCTGATTACCCGGACAGGGAGAAAGGATATTGATTGAAGCGAACGATCAGCTTTATGACAGGAAAAGGCTCTGTCAACCATAACAGCAGAAAATTCCATGCAAAGAATACTGACCCGGAGCGAAGTTGTCTGAACGTGGAATACTGCAACGAAAATGTTAAAGACGTATATCACGAATTGTTTGATGAAGCACTTGCCCGGTACAATGAGAAACAGACCAGAAGTGACCGCCGGATTGATGATTATTACAATAAAATACTGCGTGGAAAGCAGGAAAAACCATTCCATGAAATCATTGTGCAGATAGGCGATAAGGACAATATGGGGGCAAAAACAGAGGACGGACAGCTTGCGGCAAAGGTACTTGATGAATATATGCAAGGTTTCCGGCAGCGCAATCTCACTTTGAGAGTATTTGCTGCCTATCTTCACATGGACGAAGCAACGCCCCACTTGCACATAGATTTTGTACCGTATACGACAGGAAGCAAGCGGGGGCTTGATACAAGAGTATCACTGAAACAGGCGTTATCTGCTCTCGGCTTTAAAGGCGGTACAAGACGTGAAACAGAATTAAATCAGTGGGTGGCTTATGAGAAAGAACAGCTTGCCGTTGTCATGCTGGAACATGGGATTGAATGGGAGAAGAAAGGCACACATGAAAAGCATTTATCCGTCTTGGATTTTGAGAAAAAGGAGAGGGCAAAGGAAGTTGCAGAGTTGGAAGCGAAGAAAGCGAAATTGCAGGAAGAAAATGCCGCTTTTCAAGAAATCAACGAAGATTTGCATGAACAGTTGTTACAGGTTGATGATGAGATTCGCTCCTTGCAGGAAGATTTACAGGAGTCCCGGCAGGAAGCAGAGAAAGCGCAGAAGCAGGCGGATAAATACCAGAAACGCATGAATGAACTTGCCCCTATGGTTAAGAACATGGAGAAGCTGGCGGCAGATTTTTCCGCAGATCCGGAGCAGACGCTTCCAGAAGCGGCGGTTGTAGAATCTGCAAAATCATACCGGGAGAAAAAGGCGAAACCTCTTGTAGTGAAAATGGTTCAAGTTATGCGCTCTATCTATTCGGCGTATCTGGATATTTCAAACAAATTTACGAAGCTGCAAGCGGCTTATAACAGGGAACGGAGCGGAAACGAGCGGTTGACAAACAGGCTGGAAGAAGTTTTAGACGAAAACAGGGAACTGCGGATAGTGGTGGCAGATTTTGGACGTATAAAGGCGGTGGTCGGCTCTGAAAAGGTAAACGCTGTTATTAACCGGGCGAAGCAACAGGAACAGATAGAAGCCGAGCAGAAACGGGCTATAAGGAGAAAATACAATCGGGAAGCCCGCTGACAGGCAGAGGGCTGCTTAAAGCCCTCTTAGCTGCCATGAAGCGAATCTCCGCCAGTTAGTCAAGAGCGGCGTAGTCGTTCAGTTTACTCTTGACTGGCTGGTGGGGATTTGCTATTTGTTTTTAAAATTACATGGATAATTGAGCAGGTATCTGGTAAAATGACCTTGCAGTATGAGAAAATTTAATTAGACAATCGTGTCTAATGGCGAAAATAGGGCATTTCTCGCTTTGTGTCGTGTTTTGCTGTAGACATTTATGGTAATGTGCAAGTGAAAGGAGGGGAAAGGAATGGATACGAAAAAGATAGGAGAATTTTTAAAGGTGCTTCGTAAAGAACGAGGATTAACACAAGAACAGCTTGCAGAAATTCTTCTTGTATCGGGAAGAACGATCTCTCGGTGGGAAACAGGAACCAATATGCCAGATTTAAGTATCCTTATCAAAATGGCAGAGTTCTATAATGTAGAAGTGAAAGAAATTTTGGACGGAGAAAGGAAAAGCGAGAGTATGGATAAAGAATTGAAAGAAACATTATCTAAAGTGGCAGACTATAACAAACTGGAAAAAGAGAGGGTAACAAAAGCCGGAAATATTGCATTTGGTCTAACCTTTGCTATTTGTGCGGCTGTGATAATTATTCAGCTTCTCATGGTGGGAGAATTGGCGATTGTGGCAGGAGAAACTGCTGTTTTACTTGTTGGTGGAGCGGCTTATATTGGAGTGATGACCTATAATGGAGTTTGGGAGACTGGTTCCAGATTCAAAAGTACGCCATTTACAGATGCGTTGATAGCTGTGATATGTGCCGGAGTATTTGCGGTGGCATTGGTTATTTGCTATATCAGATTAGGCGCAACAACGTCTCAAGCGGTTCATAGCGCACTTATATTTTTTGTGGGAATTGCCATAGTTGGTTTTGGGGTATTGAGAATACTGGCTTGTTTCAATCATAAAAGAAGAGAAAAAAGTATGCCGGACAATGAGACTGTACTGGTTAAAGAGCAACAGCCTGTAAATGTATTTATAGCGGACGGAAATATGCAGGCGGAAATGATAATAAGTACATTGAAAGATAACGGTATTATGGCATACGGACAGGATTTAGGAGATGCCGGATTTGCGTCTGTACGTTATGGCATGGGCAGAGGTATTGATGATAGGATTGCAATTATTGTACCCAGTGATAAAGCGGATAATGCAAAGCAAGTGATAAAGGAAATGGGGCTGGAGCAGAATGTTACGCATTAGGCGCTCCGAAAGACTTATTTTTCAAGGGATTTCAGAGATGATAAAAGGTGCTGCGATACTTTAATCTAAATCTCCGAAAATGAGCTTCTATTGCGTAACATTTCAAAAATAGGTTGTTAATCTGCGAGGATTTGCTATAATAAGGATGTAGAAATGGTTGCGATAGACTAAGCTGATTTTATTTTGAATGGAGAAAAATATATGCGTCTTAAGGATTGGAGTTTTTTGGGCAATTATGAATTTTTTACAAATAGATTACAAATGTTGGCAACGAATGATTTACCGGCTGAAAAATGGAGTTATGCAGGAAAAGAAGATTTTGGTATCTTGAGAAATTATCTGTATTTTACTTTTGAAAAATTGTGGAAAGAACGAGAAGAAGCTCCTGACAGTGATAAGCAAAAGTATATTTATATGGATGATAAAGTGGGTTGTTTTAATACAGGATTATATGATAAGACATGGCAGCCAATTTACTTTTATTGCATTAAAAATCCGATAGCTGGATTTCAAGAGTGGAGATTTACTGCGTTTTACAATAGTTACACGATAAAATTTGCAGATATTTCTAATTCTGCTGCATTAGATTTGCAGAGAGCAAGTTATTTTGATGATCCGAGTGCGTTAATATATGATATTAAGTTAGACATCATTCCACAGTGGGATCATATATTGTATGACGAGGAAAATTTTTTGAGAATACCTGAACAGTTACGTGCTAATGGTAAAGAGTTTTGTCAGAATTTAATTGATGGGGCTATCAGGTCAGTTAAGAAGCGCATAGAAGCTAATTATAAAACGGTTGTTCCGCAATTTTATAATGACAAAATTCAATTGTTAGCTCCTTTATACTTAACGAATCCAGATAAACCAGATTTAGCTTTGGTTTTATCTCTGAGTGATGATGGAATCGTTTATTATGGACATACATGTCTTACAACGGAAATGGCATATAATAATGCGAGACTAATTGCCCGTCCAGACAGTTATTGGCTTCAGCCTTAAATATTATTGGCTTCAGCCTTAAATATTAGTTGACTTTTTGATGAAAACTGGATATACTATATTTGTTAGGTAAGTTAGCTATATGGTTATGCATTACTAGATAAGATTGTATTTTGATAATTGTTGTGTAATGTTATGTTTGGGGCAATAATCTTTTGGGATTATTGCCCCAAAGTTTTAGACAGAGTGGCAACATTTTGGCAACAGAAAATCAGCAAGCCAGAATAAATGATGTAATTGAAGTAAAAAACGGTGTGTATTTGCATAAAGCTTAAACAAATATAGTTAAGAGCAACAAAGGACACGCCGAGTTTGAATAAATCGAGTTGCTTAAAAAAGCCAGTGTTTATGCGGGTTTCAGCGATTTCGATTAGTCTTTTGATAACAAATTGATAACAGTCATAGCAAGTGCCATTATTCTTGTTATCCAGTGGTTTATGGGTAACGGAACAATTAACAGGTGGCTTGCAGACTAAAGTTCGGAGCTTGGCTCTGAACAAATTCCATATTATAAACTAAGCCCTTAGCTGTGGTTAATAACCATAGTTAAGGGCTTTTTTGTCGTTGCCAAAGCATCTGTAGGGAGCTGCCAGTGGCAGGTCCTGTAGGTGCTTATTTATCTTTCAAGTGGTCTTTGAATGCTTCCACGAGAGCGTCACTTAATTCCTGTGATGGAACTTTTGCCCAACGCTGTGTGGTGTCGAACTCTGGATAATGGTAACGCCAGTTATCGTATTCTTCTCTGTTGATTTCTTCGGAAGATAGCTTGTCTGCCTGTTCTTTCCAAGCATACAGCATTTTGAGGAGTTCATATGCTTCTCTGCCTTTGTCCTTGTTGACCTTTAAGCATACCTCTCCGTCTGCTTCACTGACAGTAAGACCGTAAATATCTTCAAGGGTAAACAGAGTGTGCATAAGACCGATATAGCTGTCTATGTCAGGAACATCAAGAGCCTGTGGAGAAACATCAAGCACCTGTGCCAATGCATTTGTAAGGTCTGCTTTCGGTTTGCGTGTACCAGTTTCGTACTGTGCCAAACGCACATCAGCACTCTTTTCTGGAAAACCGATTGCTGTACCGAGATACTTTTGTGTCATACCACGCATTAGTCTGAAAAAATGTATTCTTTCGCTGATAGCCATAATGATACGCTCCTTTTATATTTAGTGAAATAAGTATAGCAGAAATGTTTAGTGGAAGTCAAGAAAAACCGAAACAAAAATGTTTAATATTTTCTTTGCAACCACTTGACAATAGCAAATATGTTTAGTAAAATAAATTACGAATTAAACAAATATGCTTAATGCGACAACTGAATGACCGTCCGAAAAGCCAAACCGCCAAGACCTCGTCGGAGCAAGTTCCGTATCGTTCGCTTGTGTGCAAGCACAAAAGCTCATTCGCTGCACTGCTCCTCCTCTTCCCCAAAAGTCTCCGACTTTTCGGGAACCCCTATACGAGCGAGCGCCTGATGTACTGCGGTGCATTGGGACAGCACAGCGCCTGCCGACAAGCAGGAGTGCCTGTTGGAACTTTAACACGGAGAAAGCGGCAAGCAAAAAATTATTTTAAGAAAGGAAGAAAAAGGATATGGAAAACAGATTTATCCGAGCCGAAGATGTGGCTCAGGAACTAAACGTATCAAAACCTTATGCATATAAACTCATCAGACAATTAAATGAGGAATTGAAAGCAAAGGGCTTTATTACGATTGCAGGGCGTGTAAATCGCCAGTATTTTTACGAAAGGCTCTACGGAGCAGGAAAGGGGGAAATGTAAATGCCGGTATTTAAGAATGAAGATAACGGTACTTGGTATGTGATGGCAAGGTATGTGAACTGGAAAGGGGAACGCAAGCAGAAATGCAAGCGTGGCTTTGCTACCAAACGAGAAGCACAGGAATGGGAAAGAATGTTCAAATTGCAGACTTCTTCAGACCTTGATATGAGTTTTGAAGCCTTTACGGAGCTTTATATCAATGATGTGAAGAACCGTTTGAAGGAAAACACGTGGCTTACCAAAGAGCATATCATACGCACAAAGATACTTCCGTATTTCGGGAAACTGAAAATCAGCGAGATTTCCACAAAGGAGATTATTACTTGGCAGAATGAAATGCTTGCCTATCGTGATGAGAAGAAAAAGCCTTATTCACAGACGTATCTGAAAACGCTGCACAATCAGTTGTCCGCCATTTTCAATCACGCTGTCCGCTACTATGAACTGCGTTCCAATCCTGCGGCAAAGGTGGGAAATATGGGACGTGAGGAACACAAGGAAATGCTGTTCTGGACAAAGGAAGAATACAAGAAATTCTCTTTTGAGATGATGGACAAGCCTGTTTCCTTTTATGCGTTTGAAATGCTTTACTGGTGCGGTATCCGAGAGGGCGAGCTGTTAGCTTTGACTCCGGCAGATTTCAACTTTGATAAGGAAACAGTCACAATCAATAAATCCTATCAGCGTTTGAAAGGGCAGGATGTGATTACTTCTCCGAAAACGAAAAAGAGCAACCGCACGATTAAAATGCCGAAGTTTCTGTGTGAGGAAATGAAAGAATATCTCGGTATGCTTTACGGATTGAAGAAGAAAGACCGTATCTTTACGGTGACGAAAAGCTATCTTCATCACGAGATGGACAGAGGGGCAAAGGCGGCAGGCGTGAAGCGTATCCGCATTCACGATCTCCGTCACAGCCACATTTCACTCTTGATTGATATGGGCTTTTCTGCGGTGGCGATTGCTGACCGAGTTGGTCACGAAAGTATTGATATTACTTATCAGTACGCACACCTCTTTCCGTCAAAGCAGATTGAGATGGCAGAAAAATTAGATGATTTAGGGAAAGGAGATTTTGAAAATGTCAGCTAAGAACAGAGATAACAAAAATCGTTGGAGGAATATCACAGTAGGGTTTCGAGTATCGCCCGAAGAAAACGAACTCATTAACAGAGCTGTAGCTCTATCAGGATTGCCAAAACAGGAGTATTGTTACCGCCGTTGCTTAAATCAGGATGTGGTGGTACAGGGCAATCCGAGAGTGTATAAGGCGTTGAAAACGGAATTTGCCACAGCCTTGCGGAACTGAAAAGGATTGAAGCAGGAAAAGGTGTGGATGATGAACTGCTGAGTGTAATAGAACTGATTTCCATTATTCTCGGCGGTTTGAAAGGAGAGGATGCGAATGGAGAATAAAAAAGAAATGACTATTCCAAATGTATCTGCGGCAACAGATGCGGAACAGTCACTTTCCAAATGTACTGACAATAGTATAGTCAATCAGGATACGGATTTCAAGGGGTACGAGCAATCTTTTGAAGAAATGCAAAGGGAAATACTCAGACAGTTAGACCCTTCCTATCTGAAAACAGTATCAATGACAACGCTGTATGATACGGTGTTTGAGGTTCAGACACCACTTATCGACGGTCTGCTCCAAAGGGGAACTTACCTTTTCGTAGGTTCCCCGAAAGTGGGAAAGAGCTTTATGATGGCACAGCTTGCCTATCATATCAGCACAGGCACACCGCTTTGGGAGTATAAGGTGCGTAAGGCAACGGTGCTTTATTTTGCCCTTGAAGATGATTACCCACGTTTGCAGAAGCGATTGTTTCAGATGTTCGGTGCAAAGGAGACAGGCAATCTGTATTTCGCAACGGAATGTAAAACGGTCAATGGCGGACTGGAAGAACAGATAAGAGGGTTTATGAGGGAACACCCAGACACAGGCTTGATTATCATAGACACCTTAAAGCGTGTGCGTGAAGCAGGCGGAGCAGATTACAGCTACGCAAGTGATTATGATGTTGTGGCAAGGCTGAAAGCGTTGGCAGACAGTTACAAGGTTTCAATGCTTATTGTTCATCATACACGCAAACAAAAATCGGAAGATATATTCGATATGATTTCAGGCACGAATGGTCTGATGGGTGCGGCAGACGGTGCATTTGTTCTCAGTAAGGACAAGCGTACTTCCAACAATGCCACACTTGATGTTGCTGGCAGAGACCAGCAGGATATGAAAATCCATCTTGTAAGGGACAGCGAGCGATTGGTGTGGAACTTTGCAAAATCGGAAACGGAGATGTGGAAAGAACCGCCCGAACCTCTGCTTGAGAAGATAGCGGATACGCTCTTTTCGGAAAGTGACAGATGGGAAGGAACTGCTTCGGAACTTTGCGAAAGGCTTGCGGTGGATATAAAGCCGAATGTACTTTCTTTAAGGCTCAGTATCAACGCAAGCAGGCTGTTTCGTGATTACGGTATCCGTTATCAGAACAGCCGCACACACGACGGAAGAAAGGTTTCACTTTGGAAAGAAACCGAGCAGACGGCGTGACAAACGGTGTCAAAGGTGTCAATGTTTTTGAGAGCAGCACGCTGTGAAAAACATTGTCACCATCGTCACACTTTGACACCGGATAAAGTTTAGGGGAGTGTGCAGAGAGTGCCTTTTCAAAGGCGGCTCTTTGGTCTCGCCTGCTGGCTCGGTCGGTTCGCAGGCGTGTGTGCCACCGGCACACGCTCACCCCTCGGAGAGCCTCGGAGAACGCAAAACCTGTTTACAGGTCGCATTTTTGATGGGTGTACCCGTCAAAAGTGCTTTTGCGTTACTTTTGACAAAAGTAACAAACCTGAGAATGTTGAAATTTACAGATGGGAGATGAAAAAATGCAGAGAACGATAAGTGCAATGGTCGGTAAAGGCTCGGTCAATCACAATAGCCGAAAGTTCCGAGCAGAAAATGTAGACGGAACTCGTACTCATCTCAATATCGACTACTGCAATGAAAATATAAAGACAGTTTATCACGAATTGTTTGATGAAGCATTGGAAAGATACAATGCCAAGCAGATAAGGTCAGACCGAAAGATAAAAGATTATTATGAAAAAATCCGAAGTTCCAAGCAGGAAAAACCGTTCCACGAAATCATTTTACAGGTGGGCGGTAAGGGAAATATGAACGCCGATACGGAAAACGGAGAACTGGCAAAGCAGATTTTAGATGAATACTATCAGGGTTTTCAGGAGCGAAATCCACAGCTTCGGGTGTTCTCGGCTCATCTGCATATGGATGAAGCTACACCACATCTGCACATAGATTTTGTACCTTTTACCACAGGCAGCAAGCGTGGACTTGATACAAGAGTGTCACTAAAGCAGGCTCTTGCAACGCAAGGTTTTAAGGGCGGCAGTCGTGGCGATACGGAGTGGTCGCAATGGATACAGTCCGAAAAAGAACAGCTTGCGGCGGTGATGGAACGTTATGGGATTGAGTGGGAACATTTAGGCACACACGAAAAACATCTTTCTGTTTTGGATTATAAAAAGCAGGAAAGAGAAAAAGAAGTGGCGGCATTAGGTGCGAAAATCGAGCAGAAACAGATTGAATTTGATGTGTTGTCGGAACGAGTATTGAACTATGATAAGGCAAAAGACGAGCTGTCAAATCTTGAAATAGAGCTTGATACTGCACCGAAATATCAGTTGCCAGAACCAGAGAAATTTATGACTGCAAAGGCATATAAAACCAAAATGGCAGAGCCGGTTGTAAGGAAATTGAAGCAACTTGTCAAAACGGTGCTTGCCCGCTGCTTTGAGGGGTGGGACAACTATCATAGGCTGAATACAGCGAATGCACAGTTATACCGCACCAATCAGCGTTTGGAGAAAGTCAATGAAAGATTGACCGAAGAAAACAAAATCCTAAAAGCAGAAAATAAAGATTACAGCCTGCTCCGTAAGGTTTTTGGTCGCAAACAGATAGATGATTTGTTGGAGCAGGCAAGAACAGTTAAAGGTCGCAAGCGTGATAATACACGATCACGATAGACAAAAATCACAGGAGGAAAAGGAAAATGACAAAGACAATTTTTGAAGAAATGGGCGGAACTTATAGACAGGTGGGTGATTATTTATTGCCGAACATCACAGTACCAGCCGAAGAAGAAATAGAGCCGATTGGTTTATGGGGGAAACGACATGCAAGGCATTTAAAGGAACACTATAAAGTGTTATATATGAACCTGCTGACAAGCGGAAAGCTGCATAGTTATCTTGCAGAAGTCGATAAGCAAGCAGAGGATATGTTTCTTCGACTGGTAAAGGAATATGCCGACAGACAAGATGTGACGGAACAATTAAAGAAAGATAATCCCTACGAATGGATTGGAAGAATGAATAATATTCAGGCTTGTGTGAGGGAAGTTGTAGGAACGGAGTTGATTTACACATAAGCGTTTTACGGTATGGTGCTCCTGCGTTTGCTGGAGTGCTGTGGTTGTGGTTGTAAAGAGGTTGTGAAAGATTGAATTTCGTAATGGTTGGATGTATAATTAGGAAGTGAAAATTTTAATTTGCACTTCCATAAGGTGAAATGTATTGACACAAAAAATACAGTATGATAGTATTGCCATTAGAAGAAAGAAAGGCACATTTTGTGTAAGGTGAGGAAATGATTAATAGATAATTTGATTTAAGTAAGACACATATAGTTATTGAGCCTGTAGAGAATAGGTTTGTTTTGTGTACGCTTAAGTTGGATTATCGCAAGAGGCATTTCCTTTGTTTTCCTTTTGGAAAAGAAATAAGGGGCTATTTAGCGAGTCTATTTTTGCGTATGCAAAAAAGACTCGTTTTTGTGTGTTCAAAATAATAATTGGCTCAGACTTCGAAAAGGAGAAACTTTAATGTTGCAGATAAAAAAATTAAATTTAACACATAAAAAAGACCTGAGAATAATTCTTAATGATTTCAACCTTGTGCTAAATGATGGAGATAAGGCAGTTATTATTGGAGAAGAGGGAAATGGGAAATCGACATTAATGAAGTGGATATACAATCCGTCGCTTGTAGAAAACTATATAGAAGCAGATGGGGAAAGGATAATGGGACACGAACGTCTTGGTTATCTTCCGCAGGAGATGCTCGATGAAGATAAGGAAAAAACAATATACGAATATTTTTCTGAAGAGGAAATATTCTGGGAGAAAACGCCTAAAGAATTGTCTGTTATTGCGGGAAAATTTGGAATGAAAAATGATTTTTTCTACAGTAACCAGACAATGGGTAGTCTTTCAGGAGGCGAAAAAGTCAAGACACAACTTATGAGGCTTTTCATTCGCGATGTTTCTGTGCTGTTGTTGGACGAACCTTCCAATGACATCGACATTGCGACGCTTACATTACTGGAAAAAATCATAAATGACTGGAAGCACATTGTGCTTTTTATTTCACACGATGAAACGCTGATAGAGCGTACTGCCAACATGGTGATACATATCGAGCAGATTATACGAAAAACAAAGGCGAGATATACCGTGGCAAAGCTTCCCTATAGACGCTATGTGGAAGAACGGCTTCATAAATTTGAAATCCAAAAACAGCGGGCACTGAGTGACCGTAGGGAGAAAAAGATTCGCGATGAAAAATATCAAAGAGTTATGCAGAGTGTACAAGGTGCATTAAGAAGTTGTACCAGACAAGCACCGTCTGTTGCCAAAAACTTAAAGGACAAAATGCATACGGTTAAGGCAATGGAACGAAGATTTGAAAAAGAAGATGAAAATATGACTCAGATGCCGGAACAGGAAGAAGCAATCTTTGTCAAATTAGGGGATGAAAACTCACACATTCCCGCAGGAAAAACGGTCATAGAATATGAACTTTCAAAGCTTGTGACTCCGGATGGCAAAAGAATTTTAGCAGAAGGAATTCATTTAAAAATAAAAGGTTCAGAAAAAATCTGTATGATAGGAGCCAACGGGGCAGGAAAAACGACTCTTCTAAAAAAGATAGCGGAAGAACTCCTAAATCGGAATGACATTAAAGCAGAATATATGCCTCAAACTTATGAAGACCTGCTGGATTTGGATGTTACACCGGTTGATTACCTTGATAAAACAGGAGATAAAGAAGAGCGTACAAGAATTAGAACATACCTTGGTTCACTTAAATACACACCAGATGAAATGGAGCATCCGATTCGGGAGTTATCAGGCGGACAAAAGGCGAAAGTGCTTCTCTTGAGGATGAGCTTAAGTGGTGCAAATGTTCTTATTCTGGATGAACCGACAAGAAATTTTTCACCATTGTCCGGTCCGGTAATAAGAAAAATGCTCCGAGAATTTCCGGGGGCTGTCATTAGCATTTCTCACGATAGAAAGTATATTGAAGAGGTGTGCGATAAAATATATCAGCTAAATCCTAATGGATTACAGCTAATTGGTGATTGATAACAAAAAGGATGAAAGACTGACAAATTTCAGGCTTTTAGTGAGTTGGAAAGCATACAAAGATTTGAATTTGGAGGATAGATTATGGTACGTACAGAAGATGCATGTGAAATTATAAAATATGCTTTGCAAAACGAAATTAAAGTATATTTAGATGGCGGATGGGGTGTTGATGCACTTCTTAAAAGAGAATCAAGAATACACAATGATATTGATTTGTTTGTTGAACTGAAACATTATCATGATTATATTTATGTGATTAAGCAGCATGGATTTGAGGAAGTAAATACTGATTATACAACGGATGGTCATACTGTCTGGAAAGATGATAAACAAAGAATCATTGATTTACATTGTTTTGAATTTACAGATGACGGAATTGTTTATGAGGGAGATATATTTCCATCAAAAACTTTTTCCGGTATTGGAAAAGTTGGAGATATAACTGTTTCTTGTATTGAACCATTGAGTCAGGTAATGCTTCATTTGGGATATGAACACGATAAAAATGATGTGCATGATGTGATGCTGTTGTGTGAAACATTTCAAATAGCAATACCAGATGAATATAAGGAAAAGTAAAATTTCAGTTTTGTGTTGAATCTCTAAGCAAAATAGCTTATAATTTGACATGCTACATATAGTTATTATCCACAGTTATCGAGTAGGTGTTATCAATGCCGATAACAAAATGATAACATTAGCTCGTATAGGCAGGATAATATGGATATATCAAATAATCAAAAGAACGAGAAACATTACAGAGAATAATTCCTAAACAAAAAGCGTTAGTCTTTGTAGAGTTTGAATAGTTGGAGCAGAGCTTCAAAGCCTTTATTTTCAAGGGTTTTGAGGCTCTTTTCTTTTAGAATTGCATTTTGATTGCATTTTTTTATTCAACTGCTCTGTGATAGATTGCTGTATGCTGATTGCTGGTGTAATCGGCAACACTGGTTGTTGCCGGAGTATAAGTGAGAACGCCAGTTAATTTTTTGGCAACTTCCACGTTGGTGTTGGGATATAAATGTCCATAGGTTCCTAACGTGGTCTGTATCTTTTCATGCCCCAGACGTTCTTTAATCAATAAAGGATTTTCTCCCATACTGATGAGCAGGGAAGCATGGGAATGTCTGAGTGCATGAATTTTGATACGGTGTACGCCTGCCAATCCAGCAAGTTTTTCTAATGCCCGTGGGAGGGTGTGCTTACTGGTGGGAATCCCATTATAGCTTAGTACAAGGTCACAGTCCTTTAAAACCTTTTGCTGTACTTCCTGCCATGCTTTTAATTCTTTAATGGTATCTGTGTCAATATAGATAGTGCGAATACTGGCTTGTGTCTTTGGTTCCACAAATTTGTATTCGTCTATTGTTTTATAGTACAGCGTTTTCGTTATACTTAAAAGTCCGGTTTCAAAGTTGATATCCGACCATTGCAGGGCTGCGGCTTCTCCGATTCTCATTCCAGTCATAAACAGGAGCCAGTATGAAATGAAAAGGTAATGTTCGTAATAATCGCCCTTGTAGAGTAGGGAAATTACCTTTTGAAATTCATCCAGTGTCCAAAAATCCACTTTTGTTTTCTTGCTCTTGATGTTTCCTATCATTCGTGACGGATTTTTCTTTGCAAGACCGAGAACAACTGCTCTGTCAAAGGCAATGGAGAGCATACCCTGTACAATACGGATATAGTTTGGACTAAATTCTTTTGCGAGTTCAAGCTGCCAGTTTTGGACGTTAATGGGTTCTATCTCATCCACCGTCATTTTGTAAAAGTATGAAAAATGTTTCTGAATGGTAGAACGGCGGTTCAGATAGGTACTTTCCTTTACCTGTGTTTTATACCAAGGTAGGTAAGTCTCTTCAATGAACTGCTGAAAGGATAGCTGCTGTTTCTTTTCTGTCAATTCCTCTGTGGATGTAAGCATAAGCTTTGAATATGCTTCTCTGGCTTCCTTTTTTGTCTTGAATCCGCTTTTGTATTTCTGAATCTGTTTTCCGGTAATCGGGTGGAAACCTAAGTTTGCTCTAAAATAATAAGTTCCGTTTTCTGCTTTCTTAATAGGGTCTTTTGCCATGATTTCACTCCTTACATAAATGTGCAAGAAGTACAATCAGTTTGATTTATCAGTAAAAGTAATCCCTAACAATTCTTCCACAGCTTCTCTGGGAACCCTGTCCAGTTTGCGTGACTGATAGTAGGTATGCCCTTTTGAAATCATAAGTTTTTTTGCTTCTCTTATGATGTCTGCTGCGAATGAAGTCCCATAACCCAGTTCTATTAAGTCTTTTTTTGTTACTGTAATCATATTCCTCCTTTCCATAGACCAGATATGGAACCCTCAATATCTGTCTATATTATATCAGATTTTGTGGCAAAAGTAATATTAAGATTGTATTTCCTGCGAATAGTTATTTGATTTTGAATGAAAAATTCTAATTCAAAATAGTATATAAGCAAGCCGAGCAGCTTTCGCTAAAGCTCATGGGAATCTCACCCCTGCATGGTTCTCATCCAGCCGTACCCTTTGCCAGCGGTGCTACATCATCACACGGACTAAGGCTGTACGGAAGTATCATTATCACAATAGAAAGGTCATGGCGGCAGCTCTGCGGTAAGCTGCTTATGGAACGCTGGCAGGAATCGCTATCCGGTTTCATCCCTCCTTTGGTGGGTCACGGCGTGCCAGCCCAACGGCTCTCTTTCTATCGAAACGTATTCGGCTGCTTTATGCTGCGTTGATTAGACGCTTTCTTTTTCAAGGAACAATCCGGCTTTGTCAGCCTGTTAAAATGCACTGGTGATAATGCACTTTAATAGGCTGGCAAGCTCTGTCTGGGAAGCATGGGCTTGTCCATGCTTCCACAGGAGAGCGTTATTTTTACTTTGGTTCCCTGATTTCAAAAGATAAAATCTTTGCAATCAGACGTGTTTCCATCCGGCGGCGTAGGGTTTCATCTACAACCATGAGAGTATTGCCATATTCGTCTTTCATGGGACGCATGGAACGGCTGGCAATAAAACCGCTGTAATGGCGTACAATCTGGTTGACTGCTTCAATATCACCGTCCGCAGCCCTTACAATTACAGGAAACGGAATCATAGGGTGCTTTGCTGTCATGCTTCTTCCTCCATAAATTTTTTGATAAATTCCAGTCCGGCGTGTCTTCTTCTCTGGATGGTAGAACGGTTGACTTCCAGAATTTTTGAAATTTCCGTATCGTCAAATCCGAGGAAATAATATCTCAGGATAACGTCACGTTTCTTTCCATCCAGATTTTCTAATGCTTCTGCTAATAGGCTGTTTTCAATGCGGACAGTAAATCCATCCATTTCAAAAGTATGGAAATGGGAGGGATAGGTGTCTTCGGAAGAAAACAGATTGACGGTGTAATCGTCCATATCACAGAACAGGGTTTCCCGTTTACACTGTCTGGACAACGCTTTGAGATAGTCTTTGCGTTCATCCTCCATAGCGACTTTACAGATATAATCAAACTGGTTCTCTATGGTTGTCTGAAATTCAGATGGCTTCATCATTGCTCACCCCCTTTCCAGCCTTGAAAGGGAGCGAGTTGATAGGAATTTCTGCTTCTTTCCCCCTTTTCGCTCTTAGTCCCGACAGGACAGGGGGTGCAGTTGCGTTTTGAGAAGAAAAATTTAAAAACTTTTTCTTCCAACTAAAAAAGCACGCAAACAGACGATATTTCTGCTTGTGTGCTTCGATAGTTCTTACTATGTATTGTGAAAAACCATATTGCAGGTCAGACTTTTCTAGCGTAGGTGGATGGCTTTTTTTAACGGTTTACCGAATGTAGATATATTTAAGAAAATATTTTGCATAGCGGCTTCCTCCTGTAAGCCGCCGGAGCCTAAAAAAAGCTGACTTTAATACAACCTCCATGTGTTCTGGAAAAAAGAAAGACGGCGGCTTTTATTAAACCGTCGTCTGGAAAGGCTTATGTGATTTTGACGCAAGAAAAGTGTACTGCCAAATAACGGTTTTTTTTATTTCCGTTTCAGCAGCATAGTTTTATCTTTGGTACACATAATAGGAACTGTACAACTGTACAATACGTTTTTCTATACCTGTCACTATTATAACAGGAACAGTAAAATGTACAGAGGTGGTGTATTATGCGTAAAAAAGAAGATAAATATGATTTCAGGGCTTTGGGGCTTGCCATAAAAGAAGCCCGTAAAAAACAGGGTTTGACCCGTGAACAGGTGGGAGCAATGATTGAGATTGACCCACGTTATTTAACCAATATTGAGAACAAAGGGCAGCATCCCAGCTTACAGGTGCTTTACGACCTTGTATCTCTGCTGAATGTATCAGTGGATGAGTTTTTCTTGCCTGCCAGCAGTCAGGTGAAAAGTACCAAACGCAGGCAGTTAGAAAACAAAATAGACAATTTCACAGACGCTGACCTTGTTATTATGGAAAGCGTCGCAGATGGTATTGTCAAATCTAAGGAAGTGGGGGAAATGTAAATCCTCCACTTTTGTTTATAATTGCAGTGATATTAGAATTGATACTCTGCAATATTTTTGAAATCATTGTTCAACACATAATATACCTTATTTTTAGCAACGGAATATACAAAAGAAACTCTGGTTGCCCAAAGTCCTTCCTGACGTACTGACCTAAGTACATCAAAGGCGTTGGAAATAGAGAAGTTTTCTCCATATCCTTGCAGTAAATCCTTTGCCTTTTCATATCTGTTATCCCCAGATAAAACATATGGATTAGTCAATTCTGGTTTTAGAATGGAGTAATTTGTTATTAAGGAATATTTTTCTTTTTCCAAACGATACCCAATCCCCGGTTCAATAATGAGAACACGCCCAGTTCTATCCGAAAACATAGCCTGCATAGTAGTGTCAGGAGCATAAGTAATTTTCTTTTTTTTCACTATTTCCAATGAATCGTCAAAAGAGAGATTGCCTTTTATAAAGTTTTCTGTCAAATCAGCTATTGTATAGCATGATTCATTACCGCAAAATTGTGCATTGTCATTTCCATGTACATACAACAATGTGCCAACATTCCCATTTCTATTGATTCCATGAAAAGAGTGGTACTTATTATCGGACATTTTTATCCCTATAAAAAAACGGTCCTTTTCGGCAATTACAGTATGTTCCCATTCAGAAAGGTCAATATCAAAATTGAACCCAACAATGGTTTCTTTTCCATTATACACAAATCTTGTACACATATTTGTATTTCCTTTCGTAAACTAATTTGAATATCATAAAAACTAATTACATTAGTAATTTTAAATATTATAAGACTGTTTGTCAATACAAGAGTTCATTTTTTCTAACCAAATTATTGACTTCATTAATTTGATTACTTAAAATGAAGTAAATGATGTGTAGAAAGAGGAAAATGAATATGCGAGTTACAAAAGCCGAAGTTATAAAAACTGCTTCTGATATGGCTGATAGAAATGGACTTCATAATGTTTCTTTGAAAGCTATTGCTGAAAATTTAGGGATTCGTACCCCCTCCTTATATAATCATATAGGAAGTTTGGATGAACTTCTTAGGGAGATAGCACATAGTGGTATGCGTACTATGAATGAAAAAATGATTCGTGCAGTAATCGGTAAGACAGGGGATTCAGCATTAAAATTAGTGGCAGTTGAATATCTTAATTATATGATTGAACATCCCGGTGTTTATGAAATAATTCAATGGGCTAGTTGGAATGGAACAGAGGAAACAGCAATCATTTTTAATGATTATCTATCTTTACTTAAAACACTTATTTGCTCATGTGGCTTTAATCCAGATAAGACCACTGAAATTTTGAACATGGTAACAGGTATGCTTCATGGTTATACAACTTTACAATTAAGATATGCTTTTTCTAATCCTGATAAAGTAAGAAAAGAATTATCCGAAGCAATTGACACACTACTATTGGGAGCTAATCAAAAATATAAAGACTAATGATAAATTTTAAAAAGAAATACTTTATAAGAGAAACGTGCAAATCTCAAATGAGAAATGCACGTTTTTCTATAACTATTTCACAATCTTCCAGTTTTCCCCGTTCTTTTCCAGCACAAGGTCAAACTGCGATACCTGTGTTGTCATGGTCTGGTTATCCAGATATTTCACTGCAAGGGAAGCTGTCACCTGATTTCCGTTTCGATTGTAAACTGGATTCACCAGTTCCGAGAAAATGTATTCTTTCCCCCCAGGTTTCAGCACGCCCTCATTCACATAATAGGTCAGCTCCTTTGCGGTTGCCGTAGGGTACAGCTTGAAAAAGGTAGTGAGAAATTCGTTGATTTCCTCTGTGGTGATGGAATCCACCGTACCGTCACTTTGTACCGCTTTGGGAGTGTAACCGGATTTTACGGGAACACTGGTAATGGTTGGATTCTGGATAATCGTCAGGTTTCCAGAGCCGTCCACATAGACGGTCACCTGATAAGCGGAACGGACAGTTTTAACGGATTCTCCCTCTGTGATATGCTGTTCCACCGTATAGGTCACTTGATAATGCTGCTCCTTTTCTTCTGTGATTTCCCATATCTGAAAATCAGTCAGGGCAGACGATACGGGGATGTCCTTTCGGACAGTATCTACATTCAGGGCTTGCAGTTCTCCGGTGAGATACCCTTTTAAAGCATTTGTCCGGTTATCAATGGAAGCGGCAGACTGTTCCCATGAATAGTAGACTTCTGCGAAATTCTCCACAAAGTTTTCTATCTTGTGGGTGTCGAGGATGGTTTCTTCAATTACTTTGGTTTCATGGACAGTATGAATGTCTATCGCCGTGAAATTCTTATAGACGGCAAACAGGAAGCTCACTGCCAGCAGCACCCACAGGGCAATCACAGTTTTTTTGTGGGTATTGACTTTGTAAACTTTCAGTTTCTTTTCTTTCTGCTTTTTCTGGTTATCCTCTTTTCTAATCTGAATCATATCGGTTCATCCTTTCTTATTGTTTGATTCGTCCGGCTCCGGCAAAGTGCTGTTGCCAGTAGGAACCTGTCAGGTCTGCATAACCAATGGGATTTCCGGCATGGTACATCCGGTTATTTCCCACATACAGTCCCACATGGGTGATGTAGGTTCCGGCGTTGTAGGTGGAGTGGAAAAAGACCAAATCCCCTGCTTTTGCTTCGGACAGGGGGATGTGCTGCGTTACATTGTACTGTTCCTGTGCTGTCCGTGGCAGGGCGATTCCTGCCTTGCCATAGCACCACTGCACCAGTCCCGAACAGTCAAAGGAAGTGGAGGGAGAATCACCCCCGTACACATACGTCCATCCCTCATACTTTAAGGCTTCCTCCATGATAGCCTGCACCGTTTCATCATCAAACTGTGCCACGGTCAGGTATTGCGATACCAAGAGGACATAGAACATATTTCCGTAGGAATACCGCCAGCCTCCGTTTTTCTCTACCGCAACAGGGTTGGTGTAGGTGACTTTCTTTCCGCCGGATTTGTCCCTTGCGAAGCTCTCTGCCAGTTCAAAGGTGTATTTTTTTCCGTGTCCTGCCACATAGTCTAGGAAACCGCCGCCGTAATTATAGGATTGAATCACGCTGTTTAAGTCACAGCCCTTTGTTTCTGCCGCTGCGAGCAGTTCCGAGAAATATTTACAGCCCTGTTTGATGGATTCCTCTGTACTAAGGGAGTTCGGGGGAAGCCCCAGAGATTCCGAGGACTGCATAACGTCTTCCAGCGTGCCGCCGGATTCCACCTGAATGATGGCGAGCAGCACATTTAAGTATTCCTCTATGCCATATTCCTTTGCATACTTTTCCAGCATAGGTTTATGGGCGAGGACTTCCTGTGATACGCTCACGCCCCCATAGATAAGGTTTCCGCCGCTTCCGCCGTCTTCCTCATCCGAGAAGACAATCACCACCAAAAGGAGCAGGGAGAACATCATCACGAACACGCCGGAACAGGCAAAGAAAAGGTGTCTTAACTTCATGGTTTCTCCCCTTTCTTTTGTTTGGCAGCCGTTTTTACCGTTTTTGTCCACTCCTTTCTGGCTGTGGTACGCCGGATGGTAAAGTTCGATTCTTTTACCACAGGGGCAGCCCGTTTTACTTCCGGTATCACAGGAGCCGTATCGTTTTGGACAGGTCTTGCCGGACGGGGAGCAGCAAGGGTGATGGTTGGAGTTGTCTTTTGTCTTTCCTCTGGTTTGTCTGGGGAAATCGGAGGGAGTATCTGGCGTTCTGTCCTTACAGGCGGTGTTTGTTCATGGTGGATGGAAGCTGCTTTTACCACCGGAACCGAAGCCCGTTCCGCCACAGTTCCCCCATAAGAAACCTGTCCCCGTTCCCTGATGGATGGGGAAGCTGGCTGTATGGCTGGTTTTCCTGCATGAGTGGTATCTGCATGATGTCGAAAATCCTCTGGCTGTTTTGCAGTAACAGGGCGTTCATGGACAGGAGCTGCCCCTTTGGGTGCTTCGGAAGCTCTTTGTTGCGGTTGTTTTGCCTGTTCCAGTTCCGCCCTGCGTTCTGCAATGGTCTGTCTGCGGCTTTCTGCCTGTGCGTTTCGCTGTTCGGCTCTGGCAGTTCGGGTCTGGGTCACGTTGGAAGTAAAATCCCGTACTCCCTCTGATACCTGTGTTTTCCCGTGGTAAAGGGCGTACTTTGCATTGACGGGCAAATCCTTTGCCTGTTCCCGAAGCTGTCCGGCAGTATCGGCTATCTTATCTTTGGTATCTGCCGCCGCACCTACCGCAGAACCAGCCCGTTTCCATACGGATTCCTTTTCCAGTGCTGCCTGTCCGTCTGGTCTGCTGTGGTCTGTCTGTGTCCGTTTGGAAGAGCCGGAGTGGGAAGCATTTCTCTGGTCTGAGCCAGCCTGTTTTCCTGCGTGGTATGCAGCCGTTCTAGCCCCAAGAGCCGCCACGGAACGTCCTAACTTATGCTGTAAACGGTGCATATGGGCGTACATGAGCATACGGGGTCTTCGCATGATACGGCTTCCCATACTTTGAGAATCGCCGCTCTGTAAGGAGAACATCCCCATTAAATCTCCCAGCTTGAAATAGATTCCGGCAAAAGTCACTATCTGCAAGAACGCCGTCAGGAAGAACGGATATTCCCCAGACAGGTTGTAGAGCATGGTGGAAATGCTGAACGCTACCGTGATAATCAGAGTGATTCCGGCTCTGGTAAGGATGGTGTTGAACAGTTTCGTAATGGCACGCTTTGACATTCCCTCAAAAGAGGGAACCATGCTAAGGAGGAAGCTCACAGGCAGGAACATGGCATAGATGATAAAAAGCACCTGTGAAAAAATCATTATCCCCGTGAGCAGGAATACAAAAACGGAGATACCGATATTGAACATAAACAGGAAGAAGACGGTTCCCAAGCGGTTGATGGTCTTTGTGATGGTAAGGTTGGTATTTTCCCTGTCTTCGATTTCCACCACCACGATTTCTTCCCTGTCCTGCCCGTTGTTTTCGTTTGGGCTGGTTGAGAGCAGGCGTTCCACACGGTCAGCCCCAATACTTTCCATATCCGAGTTGCCGTATTGCAGCAGGAGCCACGGCTGCTTGACCTGAATGGAAAACAGGCTGTCCCGTATCAAATCCACGCTGTCTTTTCCTTGACTTTCCGAGTTCGGCAGCACAATCTTTGTACCAAGGGTCAGGCTGGCATTGCTGATGTCTGCGGAAAATTCATTGATTTTCCCGATATAATCAGGGGCATAGGCGATAAAGGCAGCGGACAGCACGAACACCACCACGAAATTGACAACGGCATGGATGGCTTTTGTGGTTTCCCGTTTGATAAGCCCTGTGTAGGCAACGTAAAGCCCCACCACCAGAATGAGAATCAGCAGGAACCCGATATAAAATCCCTCCGAGGACAAGCCGCCTGTGGTAACGCCTGCAAGGGTCTGCATATTTTTCCCAATGGAATCCGCCGTAGAGGAAATGAAGTCCAGCGAGTAGGCTTCCTGAATCAGATACCCCGTGGCGTTGGAAAGGTACAGGCTGATTGTCCAGATAAAATTTGTGATGGCATACAGCCCGTACATCACCTGTTTTCCGATACCGTCCAGCCAGTTCCACGGGAGCCAGTCCCATCCGCTGTCCACATAAAAATCAAGCTGGTAGTTGTCCAGAGGATATTTGCTGTATTCGTTGGCAGCGTCCACCGTATCATCCACCAGTCCGGCAGCATGGGCGGCTGTGCCGAAGACTGCAAGCAGCAGGAGGATGAGCAGGAGTGCCAGAAGTACCCTGCCAATCACTTTTCCTGCTATTTTCCAAGATAACCCCTTTTTGGCTGAATAGGGAACAGGGAGTTGCTGCCCGTTGGAAGTTCTATGTATCACCATCATTCCACCTCTTTTCTTACGGGCGGTCTGGTATCAAAGGCATGGAACAGGTCTTCAAAGATAGGATGGAACTGTATGACTCCCACACGCCCGTATAAATCACTGATAAGGCACTGTCCGTTTTCCAAGTCACGGAGCCGCTTCTGGTTGTTTTCATCTTCGGAATCCACCCCGAAAAAGGCAAGGGTCTTCTTGATTTCGTTGATGTCTGTGGAACGGAACGCAAATTTCAAGCCCAGATTGTTTTTCAGCTTTTCATCCAGCAAATCGTCCGTGTTCTGGGTGACAAAGTAAACGCCTGCGTTCATGGCACGTCCGGCACGAACCAGCTTCATGGAGAGTGTCTTGCCCTGTGCCACCTGTAAGAAGCTCCATGCTTCATCCAAATCCACAATCTTAAACACGCTGCGGTCGGTATGGATGAAGTCGAGGGCAAAGGTGCTGATTACAATGAGCATTGCCACGGAAAGTAGCTCCATTGTGGTGTATTCTTCAAACGAGGTTTCCTTATCCGGCAGCACCAAATCCGCCACTTGAATGATGTTGAGTTGCTTTTCAAGGCTGATGGACTGTGTGACATCCCCATCCGAAAAGAGCAGGTGTGCAAAGTCATAGTCCGTAAAGGATTCGATATGGTCGGCTATGCTGGTGCTGATGGTGGTTCCCTCCGCCCGAAGTTCTTCAATCACCTTGAAAAGCCCCCGTTCCTCACTGTTTGTTACCGCACGGATGGCTTTCCGAAGAACAGGGAACTTCTCTCCGTCACGGCTGGAAATGCCTGTTAAAAAAGTCAGGATGTCGATTGCCAGTGATTCGGAATCCTTTGGGTTCTCCATAATCACATACGGGTCAAGTAAGCCCCTGTTCTGTTCCTCCGAAGTCAGGTTTACGATATTGATTTCATGGGCGATTTCCGGCAGGGTTTCTTTCCACCGTCCCCGTTCTGCTTTCGGGTCAACAATGAGAGCCTGTGCCCCAAATAATACGGAATAATAGACAATCATGTTGTTGCTGAATGATTTTCCACCGCCGAGGGAGCCGACAAAAGCGGCAGCAAGGGCGTTAGTGACGGAGCCTTTTACTCCTTGACTGGCAAGGGCAGGCTTTAAGTACACGTTTCTTCCCGTATCAAGGCTGTACCCGATATAAATGCCCTCCGGTTCCCCCAACATCTGGGTTGCCCCGAAGCCAAGACCAGCGAGGAAGTCGCTGGTGACATACTGGATGTAATCGTTCAGATACCGCTTGCTGGCAGGGAGAAATTCCCCATGCAGCCCCAGCATATCTCCAAAGGGGCGAACCAGCTTCACGTTCAAATCGTCATAAAAATCTTTCACCTCATTGCAGCGGCGTTTCAGTTCTTCCAAGTCGGGAGCCGTCACACGCACCACATAGGACAGCTTATACATAGATTCCTTGCTCTGGTCTAAGGTGGATTCCAGCTCATTTACGCTGTCTAAAGCGTCCACCACGTTTGTACTGGTTTCACTGTCATTCTGCCATGCGTGGTTGTCCAAATCTTTCAGCTCTTTTTTCTTGTTCCGCACCGTGGAGAGGGCTTTCCGGTTTGTCACAATCTCCACATTCATAGAGGTATCAATGGGAAAAGTAAATTGCTGCTGCTGATAGTAAAAGATTTCCGAGGATGGGAAGTCCAGTTCCCCTACAATGCTGTTGATAGTAAAGTAGGCGGCATAAACTGTCCCGTCTTCCTGTTCGATTTTCAGATACCGCTGGTTTTCCTCTATCAGACAACGGGTGGGTTTGATGAGGTCATAGTATTTCACCAGCGTTTCCTCCTGAAACCGTTTCTTCGGAAGATAATACTCATAATCTTCGTAGGCGGTTCCGGTCTGCCCGTATAAATGCTCAATCAGATAGCCAAAATCGTCCTTGTTAAGCCGCCGGACTTTGAAGCGGCGTGAGATTTTACTTTCCAGCAGCTTTTCCATCTTCTGAAACCGCCAGATTTCTTCATTGCTCATGGAAACAAAATCTCCCATGAGTTTGTGGTTGACTTCATGGAGAAAATCGGAAACGGCGGTCTTTGCTTCCCTGCGAAACTGCTTCATGGTGACTTCCTGCTCATTGACAAGCAGCTTGAAGCCGATAAAAAAGCGGTAGTCCACCTGATTTTCCCCTATCATGGAAATCAGGGCTTCGGTCTGTGCGTCAATCTTTGCACAGGCAATATCTTTTAACTTGCCTGTTACTTCCTGTTTGGAGCGTTCCTGTGCTGCCCGTATGCTGGATTCGGTGCTGATTTGCAGGGCGTGAATCTTCCCGTCCCTGTTCTGGGCGATAAGCTGCCGGAACGAATCGTGTACCTGATATTTCTGTTCAGGGCTTAAAAAGGAATAGTTGTAGGGAAGCAGCTCATAGTAAGCGAAGCACTCCCCGTCATGGTTGAACACAAGGTTATTTTCGATATATTTAATCGGATATGCCATAAATATCACTCCTTACTGCCGTGATGGGCTGTGCTGGATATTCCTTTTCCAGCTTCACGGGCTTTCCTGCATAGGTCAGTTTCGGGCGTACCAGATATGCCAGTACGGATTTCAGGAAGCCGTAAGGCTTCTTCCCGTCAAAGGTCTTCTGGCACATGAACCAAGTGAGGGCAAAAGGTACGCCGAAATATTTTAAAAATGCCCCGTCAATGAATGAAGGAGGGAGGTTCCCCAAGAGCATAACTGCAAACACCGATACCACGAACCACGCCATCTGTGTGAACGTGATGGGGAATGGCAGCTTAAAATCATTGATGGAATAGAGTACCTTTTCCACCGACCAGATACTGGTATAGCTTCGTATTTTCTTCATGTTGTCCGTCCTTTCTAAAAGATGGGGACAGCAAAAGAGCCGCCCCTGAATAAAAAATCCGCCTGTATTTCCTGAAAGAGATACAGACGGGTCTACCGTAAGATTTCATATACGCCGTGGTTCGTGACAACAAAGGTTCCCTCCAATTCCATGTCACGCCCATAGGCTGCATAGTCGATATAGTTTTGTAAGTGTGCCGGAAGTTCTCCAAGCTGTCCGCTTTCTTCCAGATAGTAGCGAGCCACATCCGCCATATCGTCACAGCCGGAATGGCAGATAATATCGTCTTCATGCTCACAGAGTTCTTCGATACTGCCAAAGTAGGATTGCAGCTCTGATAGTTCCTCCTGAATGTACTCCGGTAAGTCCTCCACCATTTCACACAGGCGGTTGACTTCCTCAATGGGGGTATATTCGTCAATCTCAAAGGGTAGTTCATAGTCATGGATGGCGTATTCCTCATATTCATCATTCAAACTGATACGTTCCTTGACTTCCTCAAAATCCACAGGCGGCGTGAACCATGCCCCTACCAGTTCGCCCTCATTGTATTTTCCTAAGTTGGCAATGTAAATCCGCATTTCTTCCAAGTTCCTCCACCTCCTTTTAGCGGTAATAAAAGATACCATTGTCCGTAAACAGATAGTTTTCGCTGGTTTCCAGCTCCCGACCAATGGAAGCGTAGTCGATATGGTTCAACAGGTCTGGATGTACTTCTCCAAATATCTGTACCTCCTGCACCAGATAACGGGCGAGGGATTCCCCGTCCTGAACCGGATAGCAGCGTATCTGGTCTTTGTGGTCGATAAATTCCGTAAAGCTGGAAAACCACCGCTTTTGTACCACATCCATTTCATAATAGAGGGGCGTTCCCTGCATTTCCTGTACCATCCGGCAAAGGGCGTTGATTTCCCAGAGCCTTGTGTTGCCCTCCAACGGAAACGGCAGCTCATAGTCTTCAATTTCGATTTCTTCCTCACTCTGAACGCCAAGACGTTCCTTGACTTCCTCAAAATCCACGGGACAGGAAAACCATGCCCCAGGGTACTCCTCAAAATCCTCATGGTAAAACCGTGTGGTGTTCAGGATGTAGATTCTCATTTTCTCAATTAGTATCACGTCCTTTCTTAGAACAAAAATGGCAACTAACTTTGTTTGTCAGTTGCCATTTTTCTAATAAAATATTCGCTTTAATTCTTCATCACTATTGATTTTTTTAATTACCCAAGGTTGTAAAAAATAATTGATTTGTGGGTCTAACATACTTACTAAATGAGTTTGTCCGGCAGGGGTTAATATTTGTAAATGTTGAAGTTCTATTACTAATCCATTGTTCATGGGTAATGGCAGGGTGTGAGTTGGTTCACGTAAAAACTCCCGAATGATTGTCACCTGTTCTGGTGTCATATTTTTCAAATATTTAATCTGAGCAGTTCCTAATCTCTTTGAAGCATACTTGTCATAAAAGAAATGAAAAATTTTAGATAGTAATAAAACTATTAGTAAGGCTGTGGAAATCACAAAAACAATGCCTATTGTAAAACCATATTTTTCTCGAAAATTTATAATATAAAACTTTTGGGCTAACTTTTGAGGCAATAATAATAATGTACCACTGGCAATAGATAAAGCTCCTAAAATGTTCGGTGGTAATTTCAAAAAATCAATAAAATCCTTCATACATTTCCTCCGCTTTCAATTACTATATAAAGAAATTATACCACCATTCTTAGTTTATCTCAATTATCATACACTATCATATTACATCTTCTTTCTTTTGGGGAGTTACGCTCCCCAAGCCCCTAGTGGACTTCCGCCATGAAGCAATCAGAGCTTGCTCCATAACGGAAGTGTAAAATGGGTTTTTCTATGCACCGATAATCTTATTGAACAGTTCCAGTAAGATGTCCTTTACACCGTCCGCATTGAAGACCAGCCCAACCGCTACAAGGGAAACTACCAGAAAACCGATAAGTTTGGAAAATTCCCTCTTAAATCCGAGGTACAGTCCAATTACCACGATTGCCAGCAGCACAAGGGACTGGGCGTTGGATAAAAACCAGTTGTAAAGATTCTGTCCGAAATTCATAAAAGCTCCTTTCTTTCCTGTAAGAGTTCTTAGGTTCCAAAATTGCCGCCGTTAAAGCACCACCTCTTTTGCAGCGGCGGCTTGCTGCTTCAGGATTTTTTCGTGCTTCTCCGTCAGCTTTGCATGGGTGATGATGTCATGGACAATCTGGGTGTGGTTCATCTTATCCAGACGGAGAGCCAGCTTTAATGTGGGTGCTACCTGATGGGAGAGCCAGTGCAGGGTGCGTTCAAAGGAATAGGGTTCCGGTTTGGTTGTCAGTTTCAGGCTTCCCCTGTGTTCCCCAATGAACCACGCCCATTCCTCACTGATACGCCAGTCAGAACGGGGTTTCGTATCGTCCTTGTCCACGAACCGGACATAGCGGTTGATGATTTGAAAGGCTGTCCGTTCTGGATTGTCATGTTCTAACAGGTCACGGATGGCGTAAAAGGCACGCTCATTTTTCAGCCGGATTTCAAAGCGGTTCTTTACCTCTGCGTCCGCAATGGGAATATCATGCTTTTTGTACTGCTCATAGTCCTTTTCGTAAATGCAGAAGTACACCTCACTTTGGAGGGAGCCGATATACAGGGTGTTCCCCATACATTCTTTTTCCTCACGCCGTACCAGTTCGCCGCTGCGGTAGCTTTTGAAGCTGCGGAAGACCGAGATACATTCCTCATTCCGGCACTTCTCTGTCAGATGGGGAATGTTCAGGATTCCCGTTTTGTCATTGATGGCGAGGTCAAGCCGCTTCATCACGCCGTCCTCCATGAGAACATCCATGAAAAACTCATACCAGCTCCGTTCCTGTGCCAGCAGATAGCTTTCAAACTGGCGGCAGCCACGCCCTTTCAGTTCCAGCAGCACCCCTTTTTCCAGTTCCGGTGATACCAGAACGAAAATATCCCCCAGATAGTAATGCTCTGTGTAAGAGTAGAAACCGTAGTCTTCATGGATAAAGTAGGGGAGCTTTAGCCGCAGCACGTCTTCCACGATATGCTTCACATCCGTAGTGGGAAAGCGAATCCGCACATAGTCAAAGAGCATTTCAAGGGGAGCGTCTGGGTTGAATCGTTCCAGAGCTTCCGTGATGGCTTCCTGTAATACTTCGGACGGGTGAGCCTTGCCTGTTTCAATGTCGCTCAGGTACGGACGGGTGATTCCGGCAGCTAGGGCAAGTTTCTGTTGTGAGATACCGTAACTTTCCCGTTTTTCTTTGATGTCCCGTACCCATGTTTCTTCATTCAGTGAAAATCCCTCCTGTCTAAAAAAGCGTATGTCAACTTTCAGAGCCTTGTTGACACACGCCGGATATGGGAAAATCCCTTGTGTACCATGGGATTCTGCCCTGTTGTTTGGTTGTTGCCTGTCGATTTGTACCCCTCTGTTAGATACGAGGGGTTTATGCTGGCGTGCCTTGCGGCACACCAGCCACAGCAGGTCAGTCCGCTTCTGCGGCTTTCGCTTCGCACGCCGCCTGCACTCCCTGCCTGCTGTCTGTCAGTTTTTTTATTTCTTTGAGGAAATCGTGTCCTTTTTGTACAAGGGGCGTGTAAAACTCCGAGATAACGCTAGTTCCCACATCCACATAGCCACGCCCCTTTATCTGCTTTAGGAAGAAGTCCTTTGTGGTTTCCCCGAACATCATCCCATAGCCCATTTCCGACATCCGCCCCAGAGCCACACGGAAATTGAACTGGTCACGGATTCCGTCCCCCAGATACTTTGCGTCCGGACGCTGGCAGGCGAGAATCAGGAAGAAGCCAGCCTGCCGCCCAAGCATAACGATTTGTTTTAACTTGTTGAGGACAGCGGCGTTTTCTTTTGTGCCGAGCATTTCCATAAATGCCACATATTCATCAAAGATAAGGAAATTTGCCGGAAGCCCCAAGTAAGCGTAGTTTTCCCCTGTCCGGTAATTCTCCATGAGCTTCATGTCTTCGCTGCGTTTCATCATTTCCTCATAGAAACGGTCAATGCAGGAAAGCATATCCTCCTTTTTGTAGTACACATCCGGCATAACCGCCTGTAAATCCGCAAGGTCGGCGTTTTTGGGGTCTAACACGAACAGGATGGCGTTGGTGCGGAGCAGGGCTTCAATAAGGGTTAGGATAAAGTAGGTCTTTCCACCGCCGGTTCCTCCGGCAATGAGCATATGGGGGAGCTTATCATACTCCCACCAGACATTTTCCATAAGCCGAAGCCTGCCGTCCTTTGCCTGTACATCCTCAATGGAAATACGGTTGGCAATGGTATCATAAAGCAGGGTGTATTCCACATAGGAATCTTTTAATTCCTTATCCGTCAGCTCACAGTACAAGCCGCTTTCCAGCTTTTTCTCCAAGTTTAAAAGCTGCTCCTGATATTTCCCCAAGGTGATTTCCACACGGATATGGAGCAAGCCCTGTTTCATCCGGTAGTAGATTTTTGGAAAGTAAGTGATGGCTTCTTTGGAACGGCTGGAAGACAAGTCCTTGAAAAAAGTGTCTTCCTTTCTCTGTTCCGATTCATACCACTTGTTTTCCAACACCATCCTTGCCAGCTTTTGGCGGTGGATGAGCTGTTTTACTTCGTCCCTGCGGTATCGCCAGAACAGAAGAACTGCTGCAAGACACACCAGCCTGCCACGCCCATACTGAATAACAGGTAAGGGATATTTACATCCTGTATTATCTGGGAAAGGGACACTTCCTGCCAGTTGGTTCCGGCAATCTGCCGGATATGAAACAGCAGGACAACCAGCAGGAAGACAGGGAACAGGGCGGCAAGGGCAGTATGGAACACAAGGTCTTTATCCGTGGGGCGGATACGTTTTCCACGGGGGAAAAGCTGTTTCATGAGAACAATCCTCCTTTCGTTTTTTTATGTTCCTGTTATTTTACAGGGGGAGCGTCTTTCTTCGGTGGCTGCGGATTCATGGCAGCCCCTTTTTTCAGGACAATATCCTCTGCCTTGATGTACCAGTCCACCTCTGCCCCCTGAAAGGTAGCTGTTGCCACGGTATCTGCCACAGGATTGATAAGTTCTACCTCTGCGTTATAATCGAACTCTTTTAACGGCACGCTGGCAGGGACGGAAACCTGAATCATACGCCCCTGTCCTCTGGATTTTAAGTCATAGGTACGCTCCTTGATTTCTTCTGATACCGAGCCGTCTTCATTCTGGAGGTGAACCTCACGGCGGAGGGCAGAAAATTTCAATGCCCCGAATGTTGCTTCCTTGTCAATCACGATTCCGTTTGCTAATCTCATAGTCTGATGTCCTCCTTTTCCTTATGCTTTTACCATATCGTCAGCGTGTAAAATGTAGTTGGTAAAGCCCCTTGTGCCGATTTTATAGCCCTCTGCGGTAATACGGGGATTGACGAGCTTTACACGTTCCTCAAAGTCAAAATGTTTCTCTCCGGCTTCGGCAGGGAGGATAACCACAATATCATCCGCCCTCTGTACGTCTGAATAAAGGTTGAAGCTGCGAGAGAGTACCGCTATGCGTCCGTTGATTCTTCTCTGTTCTGTTTTGTCTTCTCCGGCAAACTCCAAGTTGCCGAATGTTTTTTCCATGTTGGGGATAACAAATTTTAATTCCATATAGATGTACCTGTCCTTTCTGAATGTTGTGTTTGATGGTAGGTTTCGGGTTCCGGTCTGGAAGCCGGAGGGGAACGCTCCGGCGGTGGTGATTTCTTCGTGGTATCACATCCTTTCTGGGGCTATTGAAGAAATTACAGGGTTGTGATATTATCTAGGTGTTAAAAATTAAATAGTCATGGTTAGGATTGTTAGCTTGTGTTTTCTCATGTAGCTCTGTCATGTACTCCCAACAACTTAAAAGTAGATTTCAGTGGAGATTTATAATATCAGGAGGTACGCTTATGACAATAATAACAACTGTAAAAAGCATTATGGTGGGCGACGGAATTTCTGGGAATTTTTGCTAAAATGTGCAGGGGCAATGGAAAAAATTACGGCTGGCATGACATGAAGAATCCGGGAGGGTCAAATCTCCAATTCCCATCGGGGCTGTTTTCAGCCCCATTTAATTTTGAAACAAAAAATAGACGCTCATTGTTGAACGTCTATTTTTGGATGATATTGAGGTTTGCTGGTCTATCTTATAAAATCTGAATGTACTTCGATTGCATTTTTATTGCATTTTTTATTTTTTTTCACATAGATTTTAGTGGTTGATAGTTCCTGAAAATGCCTTAAAATCAATGATTTTCACTTATATAGCATACTGTCTGTCTGGAGTTTGAGTGATGAAATGAACTTGAAAAAGCCTTTATTTATGCTGATTGCAAGCAAATTTGTTTAAGCTTTGGCAACGATTTGGCAACATTTTGGGTATCACTCACTGAATAACAGAATACTTCAATAAGAGAAAAACCTTGCTGATTTTCAGATATGGAAACTGAACATCGGCAAGGTCTTTTTATGCTTATTTCTGCTTTTTCTTTTTAGACGCTTTCTTTTCTTCTTTCTCGATTTCCTGAAATTCTTTGGCAAGCATATCACTGACCGCCTGCGAGGGAACACTCCCCCAATGTCCAGAGGTGTCAAGTTCTGGGTACTTGTATCGCCACTGGTCGTATTCTTCTTTGCTAATCTCGCCCCGTTCCAGCTTGGCAGATTGTTCCTGCCATGCGTGGAACATTTTGAACATGGAGGAATAGGTGGAACAGTCGGACTTGTCCAGCCGCAGACACACTTCCCCGTCAATCTCTCCGATTTTCAGTCCATACATATCTTCCAGCGCAAAAAGTGTGTGCATAAGCCCGATATAGCTGTCAATCTCCGGGACTGTGATTGCTCGTGGGCTGACATCAAAGATATTTGCCATTTCTTTTACAAGGTCTTGCTTCGGCGTTCTGGCTTCTGATTCATACTGTGCCATACGGACATCAGAGGTCTTTCCGAGAAAACCGAGGATTTCGCCTAACTGCTTTTGCGTCATGCCTTTCCGATTACGGAAAAAGCGGATTCGTTTGCCGATTGCCATAATAAAACCTCCGTTGTAGTTATAGTGATACAACCATTCTTGACTTAAACATTTCTGTTGAAGTTAGTATAACATTGTGCAATAGGAATAGCAAGAGGAACTTAAATAAAAAAAGTTAAGATTTTTCTGCAAATCACTTGACTTAACGGAATTTATTTAGTATCATGGATACAACCTAAACAAAAACAGTTAAATAAAGAAAGGAGAGGATAACTGAATGGCAGAAAAATCATTTATGACTGTGGAGGAAGTGGCAGCGGAACTGCGGGTGTCAAAGTCAAAAGCCTACCAGATTGTGCGGGAACTAAACGCAGAATTACAGAAACAGGGCTATCTGACGGTGGCTGGTCGTGTGAACGCTACATTTTTTCATAAAAAGGTCTGTTACAGCGATTAAGCGGAAAGGAGATGATTTGAATGGCTGTATACAAAGACAATGCTACAGGAACGTGGCGGGTAATCTATCGTTTCACGAATTGGAAAGGGGAGCGGAAGCAGACCCAGAAACGAGGATTTGCTACGAAGAGGGAAGCACAGGCGTGGGAACATGAAGCCATGCTGAAACAAGGTGCAAAGCTGGATATGACATTTGCCAGCTTCTTTGAGGTTTACGAAGCCGACAAGAAACAGCGTGTCAAGGAAAGCACATGGGAATCCAAAAGCCATGTAATCCGCACAAAGATTTTACCGTATTTCGGAAATCGGAAGATAGCGGAGATTGAAGCAAAAGACATTATCACATGGCAGAATGAACTCATGGCGTACCGGGACGAGAAAGGGAAGCCTTATTCGGCGGATTATCTGAAAACCATACACGCCCAGCTTACAGCAATTTTCAACCATGCTGTGAACTTCTATAACCTGCCCTACAATCCGGCAAGGCGGGCCGGCACAATGGGAAATGAGGTTCCGAAAGAAATGGACTTCTGGACGAAAGAGGAATATCTGAAATTCTCCGAAGCCATGATGGATAAGCCCCGTTCCTATTATGCCTTTGAAATGCTTTACTGGTGCGGAATCCGCTCCGGCGAACTGCTGGCACTCACTCCGGCTGATTTTGATTTTCAGAAGCAGACAGTCACAATCAGCAAGACGTTTCACCGATCTAAAGGGCGGGATATTATCACAAGTCCGAAAACAAAAAAGAGTAACCGTACAATCAAAATGCCGCCATTTCTCTGTGAGGAAATACGGGAATATATCAAAATGCTTTACGACATTCAGCCAGACGAGCGGTTGTTTACGGTCACGAAATCCTATCTCAACCATGAGATGGAGCGAGGGGCGAAGCAGGCAGGAGTGAAAAAGATTCGTGTGCATGATATTCGTCATAGTGCGGTTTCTCTGTTAATCGACATGGGATTTTCGGTGTTGGCGATTGGGGAGCGCATGGGGCATGAAGCGGAGAAAATCACTTACCGCTATGCTCATTTATTCCCTACGGTGCAGACGGAAATGGCAGAAAAATTGGAAATGGAGCGAATGACAAAGGAGGATACAAATGGAAAGAACACTTGATTACAAAGGGCGGTGGCGCAATCATACAGTAGCGTTCCGGGTATCGAACGAGGAAGCGAATCTGCTTAACGATTTGGTGGCACTGTCGGGATTGACGAAGCAGGACTACATCACAAGGCGGCTGCTGTGCCGGGACGTGGTGGTACAGGGTAATCCGAGGGTGTATAAGGCTCTGAAAAATCAAATGGCGGCTATCTACGAGGAATTGAAGCGGCTGGAAGCATTAAGCCCGGACAATGACGAACTGCTCTATACGTTACAGGTAATCGGAATCACATTAGACGGTCTGAAAGGAGAAGATGAATGACAGAAAAAATAAAAAACGACTGCTCCCGTATTATCTGTTGGCGCAGATAGGGAACAGCCGAATACAAAAAATCACAAAGAAATTATAGCAAATGAAACAGCACAAATCAATCTGCAAGCCGCACAAAACCCGGAGAAATCCAGGAGCGGCGGGCTTCAAACCGTTTCCATGACGGAACTGTATGATACCGTATATCCACCGAGAACACCGGTTGTGGACGGGTTTCTCTACGGCGGTACTTACCTCTTTGTAGGTGCGCCGAAAGTTGGAAAATCGTTCTTTATGGGGCAGCTTGCCTACCATGTGGCAATGGGGCTTCCACTGTGGGATTATCCCGTCCGAAAGGGGACGGTGCTGTATCTGGCACTGGAAGATGATTACGCAAGGCTTCAGCGCCGACTCTCCGGTATGTTCGGTGTGGAATGTGCGGATAACCTGTACTTTGCGACACAGGCAAAGACCTTGAATGAGGGATTAGACAGGCAATTAGAGGAATTTCTGAAAGAGCATACAGACGCAAGGCTGATTATCATTGACACGCTCCAGAAAGTGCGTGAGGTTGGCGGGGACAGGTACAGCTATTCCAGTGATTACGAGATTGTGACAAAGTTAAAATCGTTCAGCGATAAATACGGTATCTGCCTGCTGGTGGTTCATCACACACGCAAGCTGGAATCCGAGGACAGCTTTGATATGATTTCCGGCACAAATGGGTTGCTTGGAGCGGCAGACGGGGCGTTTATCATGCACAAGAAAAAGCGTACTGACAATGAGGCGGTGCTGGATATTGTGGGGCGTGACCAGCCGGATCAGGAACTGACCATAGAGTTTGACCGGGAGTGCTGCGTCTGGAAATTTAAAAAGGCGGAGACGGAACTGTGGAAACAACCGCCGAATCCTCTGCTGGAAGCAATCAACAATTTTCTGACAGAGGATAAGCCGGAATGGGAGGGGACAGCAACAGAACTTGTGAGCCAGTTGCCGGATATGCAGATACAGGCAAACGTGCTTTCCAGAAAATTGAATGTAGTCAATAGTCAGTTGCTTAATAACTATGGAATTTTCTATGACAATAAGCGAGGGCATGAAAGGAAGATTGTTCTGAAACGGCTTGAGCCGAGAGAGTAAAAGCGACGATATGCGTCGGTTGCGACGGTATTTTTTACAGTGGGCTGGTATAGAAAATATTGACGCTATCGACGCAAACCGACGCAGAAAGGATTAAGTGATGAAAAACGTGCAAATTCCTTATGAATTGTTTGTATCTCTGCTCCGCTATCATCTAATGGAAGATGATG
>NZ_QUEL01000029.1:0-34079 GCF_003478145.1 Clostridium sp. AF29-8BH
CGGCTATCAGGGAAACCGCGATGGACAGAGAAGCGGCGGCTATCAGGGAAACCGTGACGGCCAGAGAAGCGGCGGCTATCAGGGCGGCCGTGATGGTCAGAGAGGCGGACGCGATGGACGCGGCGGTTTAAATATTCCGAAGCCATCCTTCGACAGCCCGGTTGTACAGAAACCGCAGAACAACAAGCAGAATAAGAATAATTACAAGAACGATAAATATAGCAAGATCGACCATGAGGAAGAGATGCACTCCAAGGGAAGAGGCGGAAAGAACGTAAAGAGCGCTGTTCAGCCGCCGCAGAAGAAGGAGGCAAAGGTTGAGGAGATCAAGACAATCACGATCCCGGAGGTAATCACCATCAAGGAGCTCGCAGACAAGATGAAACTTCAGCCGTCTGTGATTGTAAAGAAGCTCTTTTTACAGGGCAAGGTTGTCACCATCAATCAGGAAGTAGATTACGAGCAGGCAGAAGAGATCGCGATGGAGTTTGACGTACTCTGTGAGAAAGAGGTCAAGGTTGACGTCATCGAGGAACTTCTGAAAGAGGAAGAAGAGGATGAGAAGGACATGGTAACCCGTCCGCCGGTTGTATGCGTTATGGGTCATGTCGATCATGGTAAAACCTCCCTTCTGGATGCAATCCGCCAGACCAATGTAACTGCAAAAGAGGCAGGCGGTATCACCCAGCACATCGGTGCGTACATGGTAGAGATCAACGGACAGAAGATCACATTCCTCGATACGCCGGGACATGAGGCATTTACCGCAATGCGTATGCGTGGTGCAAAATCCACTGATATTGCAATCCTCGTTGTTGCAGCAGATGACGGTGTTATGCCGCAGACCATCGAGGCGATCAACCATGCGAAGGCAGCAGGTGTTGAGATCATCGTAGCGATCAACAAGATCGATAAGCCGAGTGCCAATATCGAGAAGGTAAAACAGGAGCTTATCGAGTACGAACTGGTTCCGGAGGACTGGGGCGGCAGCACCATCTTCGTTCCGGTATCTGCACATACCAAGGAAGGTATCAAGGAACTGCTTGAGATGATCCTTCTGACCGCAGAGGTTAAAGAGTTAAAGGCAAACCCGAACCGTAATGCGAGAGGTCTTGTCATCGAGGCGGAGCTGGATAAGGGTAAAGGTCCGGTTGCGACCGTCCTGGTACAGAAAGGTACCCTGCATGTCGGTGATCCGATCGCGGCAGGCGCCTGCTACGGCCGTGTCCGTGCGATGATGGACGATAAGGGACGCCGCGTCAAAGAGGCTGGTCCGTCCACTCCGGTCGAGATTCTGGGTCTTAATGACGTGCCGAACGCCGGCGAGGTATTTGTACAGCCGGAGAACGAGAAAGAGGCAAGAAGCTTTGCAGAAACCTTTATCTCTGAGAGCAAGAATAAGTTAATTGAAGATACAAAGATGAAGCTTTCCCTGGACGATCTGTTCTCCCAGATCAAGGCAGGAAATGTAAAGGAACTTCCACTGATCGTCAAGGCAGACGTACAGGGTTCTGTCGAGGCAGTAAAACAGAGCCTGATGAAGCTGTCCAACGAGGAAGTCGTAGTCAAGGTCATCCACGGCGGTGTTGGTGCGATCAACGAGTCCGACGTCAGTCTGGCAGCCGCATCCAACGCGATCATTATTGGTTTCAATGTGCGCCCGGACGCAACCGCGAAGTCCATCGCAGAGCGTGAGAAAGTAGACGTTCGTCTCTACCGCGTCATCTATCAGGCAATCGAGGATGTCGAGGCAGCGATGAAGGGTATGCTTGACCCGATTTACGAGGAGCAGGTAATCGGTCACGCCGTTGTACGTCAGACCTTCAAGGCTTCCGGCGTTGGTACTATCGCTGGTTCCTACGTCCTGGATGGTAAATTCCAGAGAGGCTGCAAGGCACGTATTACCCGTGACGGCGAGCAGATCTTCGATGGTCCGCTGGCATCCTTAAAGCGTTTCAAGGACGACGTGAAGGAAGTTGCTTCCGGATACGAGTGTGGTCTTGTATTTGAGAAGTTCAACGATCTGCAGGAAGACGATATGATCGAAGCATATGCGATGGTAGAGGTTCCGCGCTAGAAAGGCAGAGGGATTCATGCGTAAAAATAGCATTAAAAATACAAGAATTAACAGTGAAGTACAGAGAGAGCTGAGTTCCATCATCAGCCGTGAGCTGAAAGATCCGCGGATTCATCCGATGACAACGGTTGTCTCCGTGGAGGTAACTCCGGATCTCAAGTACTGCAAGGCGTATATCAGCGTGTTAGGCAACGAGGAAGCGGCGAAGGATACGATCCAGGGACTGAAAAGTGCTGTCGGATTTGTCCGCACCCAGCTTGCAAAACGCATTAATTTACGGAATACGCCGGAAATTACATTTATTCTCGATCAGTCGATTGAGTACGGTGTACACATGACCCGCCTGATCGATGAAGTAACTGAAAACCTCAGAGACTCAGAATCGGGAGATGAGGAAGAAAATGAGTAAAAATATCTTAGAGGCGTCACTGGAAGGGGCGGAGCACATCGTACTGCTTGGTCACATCCATCCAGACGGGGACTGTATCGGAACGACTCTGGGACTGCTTAACTATCTGCGGGAGAATTATCCGCAGATAGAGGCAGAACTGTTTCTCGACCATCCGGCTGCTAAGTTTTCTTATATGAATGATTTTGAGAAAATTCATACCGAGATTGTGCCGGAAAAACAGTTTGATCTGTGCATTACGCTGGATGCCAGCGACAAAGAGCGTCTGGGCGGCTACGCGGTCTATTTTGACAGCGCCGTCAAGACACTCTGCATCGATCATCACAGAACCAATACAGGATTTGCAGAACAAAATTACATCATTCCGGATGCAAGCTCCTGCAGCGAAGTGTTATACACGCTTCTTGATGAGGCAAAGATCAGCAGGGAGGCGGCAGAGTGTCTCTATACCGGAATTGTGCATGACACAGGTGTATTTAAGTACAATTCAACGACCCGGAAAACGATGGAAATCGCGGGCGCGCTGATGGAAAAAGGCGTGAACGCGGCGAAGATCATCGACGACAGCTTTTACCGCAAGACCTACGCACAGAACCAGATTCTCGGAAAAGCGCTGCTTGGCAGTACACGGATTCTGGATGGAAGATGTATTTTCAGTGTAGTTTCCCAGAAAGAAATGGAGTTTTACGGTGTCGATACGAACGATCTGGATGGTATTATCGATCAGCTCCGGATTACCGAAGGAGTGGAATGTGCCATTTTCATCTATGAAAAGGCGTTCAACGAGTACAAGGTCAGCCTTCGTTCCAACGACTATGTCGATGTGAGCAAGGTGGCGGCGTATTTCGGCGGCGGCGGACACATCCACGCGGCGGGCTGCACGATGCAGGGACATCCGAGGGATGTGATCAACAACCTGACGGGACATATTGAGAAACAGATGGATGCCCGTAGGGAGGAATAGGAGGTTCTGTTGCTGATTGCGCTGCCTGCTTTCAGGTGCACAGCGCATGGACGGTAATAGTTCTGATTTTTTAGGAGATTTTATGTTTCACGGTGTGATAAACATTTATAAAGAACCGGGGTTTACGTCCCACGATGTGGTGGCGAAGCTCCGGGGCATTTTGAGACAGAAAAAGATCGGTCATACGGGTACGCTCGATCCGGCAGCGGAGGGCGTACTCCCTGTATGTCTGGGGAAGGGCACGAAGCTGTGCGACCTTTTGACGGATAAGAGAAAGACGTATCAGGCAGTTCTTTTGCTGGGAACCGAAACCGATACGCAGGATACGACAGGAACGATTCTTTCGGAGAAACCGACGGAACAGCTGACAGAACCGGCAGTCCGCGGGGCGGCGGAGAGCTTTGTTGGTCCGTATATGCAGGTACCGCCGATGTATTCGGCGCTTAAGGTCAACGGAAAGAAGCTCTACGAGCTGGCGAGAGCCGGAAAAGAGGTAGAGCGGGCAGCACGTCCGGTGGAAATCTATGATCTTCAGATAGATGCGATGGAACTGCCGCGTGTGACGATGACCGTGACCTGTTCCAAGGGAACCTACATCCGTACCCTGTGCCATGACATCGGTGAAAAGCTGGGATGCGGCGGCTGTATGGAAAAACTGATCCGCACCCGCGTCGATCGATTTGTGATCGGGGACAGCCTGCGCCTGTCCGAGGTGGAAGCGCTGGCGAAAGCCGGTCAGATCGAGGATAGGATCGTGCCGGTGGATGGAATGTTTGAGGACTGCCCGGCGTATGTGTCGGAGAGCGAAGTTCTGGATAAGCTGCTGCAGAATGGAAATCCATTCCCGAAGGGGCTGGGACCGAGAGACGGCTGCTTAGTGCAGATCGGAAGCAGTTTGGCTGAACACCAGGTTTCTGCGGATGGAAACTCAGAGATGGTACTTCCAGATTCTGGAATCATCCGCGTCTATGACAGCGCAAACCAGTTTATCGGTCTCTATGCCTATCAGCCGGAGAAGAAACAATGGAAACCACGTAAGATCTTTCTGGGAGGAGAGTAAGATGCAGTATTTTGCCGGAACCAGAGAATTTCAGATAAAAGAGCCGACTGCGGTCACGATCGGTAAGTTTGACGGTCTTCACAGAGGGCATCAGAAGCTGCTGCGGGAAGTGATGCGGTATCGGGAAAAAGGATATAAACCAGCGGTGTTTACCTTTGAGACGGCACCGGGAACCTTGATCCGGGGAAAGCTGCAGACGATGATCACGACCAACGAGGAGCGCGAGGAGAACCTGCGCGAGGCGGGGGTGGAGTATCTGGTGGAATATCCGTTCAACCAGGAAGTCGCACATATGGACCCGGAACAGTTTGTTGCCGAGATTCTGGTCGGCAAGATGGGCGCAAAGGCGATCGTGTCCGGTCCGGACTGCCATTTTGGCTACCAGCGGAAGGGCGATGCTGAACTGCTTCGGAAACTGGCACCGAAATATGGATATGAGGTATCGATCGTTGAAAAGGCGATGGATGGAGAACGCGAGATCAGCAGCACCTATATCCGGGAAGAGCTGGAGAAGGGAAATATCCGCAAGGCGAATGAACTGTTGGGATACGAGTACCGGATCAGCGGACAGGTGGTACACGGGGAGCATTTAGGTTCCACCCTAGGGTTTCCGACGGCGAATATCCTGCCGGGAATCCAGAAACATCTTCCAGCGTTCGGGGTATATCTCTCCCGGACGGTGATTGATGGTGTTTCTTATGGAAGTATCACAAATATTGGAAAAAAACCGACGATTGCCGGGGAACGACCGGCGGGTGCGGAGACATATATCTATGATCTGGATGAAAACCTGTATGGGAAAAAGATAGAGGTTCATTTTTTAGATTTTATGCGGCCGGAGATGAAATTTTCCGGGGTGGATGAGTTGAAGATGCAGGTTTTGAAGGATAAAGAAACCGGGAGAAAAATGCACGGAGCGGAACGATGAGAGTTCAGCTTCGTGCATTTTTTAAATATGATTCAGGTAGGCAGCTGCTTCCTCTGCCGCCAAATGGATATATTCATTCATTGGTAAATTCTGTGTTCCTACTAAAATATGGCGGCAATAGGAGCTTCCACTGACAGGAATCAGGATTTTCTGGGCGCGGCTTTGTCCGATGGCGGCTGCCATGGCGGGGGTGATTTCTCCTAAGAGGGAGTCTGCAATGACGATGCCGATTGGTCCGATGATTAGGTCGGCATCTCGGCAGGCGACGAGAACGGGGTTTTCTCCGGTGGCGCCCATGGCAGCTCCGGCTTTCATCATCGCGGCAGTGGCAGTAGTGTTGGCACCGAGCGCGAGAAGCGGCTGTCCGGGACAGAGTTTCTGGATTTCTTCTACGAGGCGCGCCCCATGCGTCCGCCCTGACCGTCGATGATGACAACTTTTTTCATAATGGATAACCCCTTTCCTTTTCGTAGGATTTTCGTAGGACAAGATAATAAAAAAGAATGTGCCTTGGCACATTCTCGCGCAGGAACGAAAATAAGAGGGTCTAAATCTGCCTTTTGGACAAAATAAACACCCCAGTATATCTTTACTATAATATCATACATTTTGAAAAAAGAAAAGCAAAAAAGATCGATTTTTGTAAAATTTTTTGTTTACAAATAAAGCGCTTTCTATTATAATGCTGATAATGGCTAACTGGGGTCTGGCAGAGCTGCGATTGGCGGAGGCTGTCAGGGTGACGGAAGATCAGACAGACGCGCGTGAAGGCACCGCGGAGGTGCTTGATTTTTAGTTGATCCGGGAGGCCGCTTTTTTAAAGCCAAAAAACAGCAGACAATGAGAGGGAGAAAACATGAGGAGAAATGACATTCACAAAGTATTGATTATCGGTTCCGGTCCAATCATTATCGGACAGGCGTGTGAGTTCGATTATTCGGGAACACAGGCGTGCAAGGCACTGAGAAAACTCGGCTATGAGATTGTGCTGGTCAATTCCAATCCGGCTACGATTATGACGGATCCGGAGACAGCAGATGTGACTTATATTGAGCCGCTGAACGTAGACCGTCTGACTCAGATCATTGAAAAAGAGCGCCCGGATGCGCTGCTCCCGAACCTGGGTGGACAGTCCGGACTGAACCTCTGCTCCGAATTGGCAGCAGCAGGTGTTCTGGATAAATATGATGTTAAAGTAATCGGCGTTCAGGTTGATGCTATCGAGCGTGGTGAGGACCGTATCGAGTTTAAGCATACAATGGAAAGCTGGGCATCGAGATGGCTAGAAGTGAGGTTGCCTACAGCGTTGAGGATGCACTGGCAATCGCAGATAAACTGGGTTATCCGGTTGTTCTTCGTCCGGCTTACACCATGGGCGGCGAAGGCGGCGGTCTTGTATATAACGTAGAAGAACTGAAGACCGTGTGTGCAAGAGGCCTGCAGGCCAGCATGGTTGGTCAGGTTCTGGTAGAGGAGTCTATCCTTGGATGGGAAGAGCTTGAGCTGGAAGTTGTCCGCGATGCGAAGAACAACATGATCACTGTCTGCTTTATTGAAAATATTGATCCGCTGGGCGTACACACCGGAGATTCCTTCTGTTCTGCTCCGATGTTAACCATTTCGGAAGAAGTACAGAAACGTCTGCAGGAGAAATCCTACAAGATCGTAGAAGCAATCCAGGTAATCGGCGGTACCAACGTACAGTGGGCACACGATCCGAAGACAGACCGTGATATTGTTATCGAGATCAACCCGAGAACCTCCCGTTCGTCCGCCCTGGCATCCAAGGCAACTGGTTTCCCGATTGCACTGGTATCAGCGATGCTGGCAACCGGTATGACTCTGGATGAGATTCCATGCGGCAAGAGCGGCACTCTGGATCAGTATGTTCCGTCCGGCGACTATATTGTTATCAAGTTTGCACGCTGGGCATTTGAGAAGTTCAAAGGCGCAGAGGACAAGCTGGGAACCCAGATGAAGGCAGTCGGCGAGGTTATGAGTATCGGAAAGACCTACAAAGAGGCATTCCAGAAGGCGATCCGAAGCCTGGAGAGAGGCCGCTACGGTCTTGGTCATGCGAAAGACTTCGATAAGAAGACAAAAAAAGAACTGCTTGCGATGCTGCATGTTCCGAGCAGCGAACGTCAGTTCATTATGTACGAGGCACTTCGTAAGGGCGCTACCGTAGACGAGCTGTTCGAATTAACCAAGATTAAACATTACTTCATCCAGCAGATGAAAGAACTGGTAGAAGAGGAAGAAAGCCTGATGCAGTATAAGGGCGAGGTTCCGCCGGTTGAGGTTCTCCGCCAGGCGAAGCTGGACGGTTTTGCAGATAAATATTTAAGCGAGCTGTTAGGCGTTACAGAGGAAGAGATCCGCGATGCAAGAACCAAAGAAGGTATCGTAGAAGGCTGGGAGGGCGTACACGTAAGTGCCACACCGGATTCTGCATACTACTTCTCAAGCTACCATATCAAGGATCAGAGTCCGTGCAGCGACAACAAGAAGATCATGATTCTGGGCGGCGGTCCGAACCGTATCGGTCAGGGTATTGAGTTCGACTACTGCTGCGTACATGCAGCTATCGCTCTGAAAGAGCTTGGATTTGAGACAATTATCGTTAACTGCAACCCGGAGACCGTATCTACTGACTATGATACCTCCGATAAACTGTATTTCGAGCCGCTGACTCTGGAAGATGTATTAAGCATCTACCACAAAGAGAAACCGCTGGGCGTTATCGCACAGTTTGGTGGCCAGACACCGCTGAACCTGGCAGCAGATCTGAAGAAATATGGTGTCAACATTCTGGGTACAACTCCGGAAACCATCGACATGGCAGAGGATCGTGACCTGTTCCGTGCGATGATGGATAAACTGCAGATTCCGATGCCGGAGTCAGGCATGGCAGTTACCGTTGATGACGCATTAGAGATTGCGAATAAGATCGGTTACCCGGTTATGGTTCGTCCGTCCTATGTACTTGGCGGCCGCGGCATGGAGGTTGTTCATGACGATGAAGCGATGACCTTCTATATGAGAGCAGCTGTCGGTGTAACTCCGGATCGTCCGATTCTGATTGACCGTTTCCTGCATCATGCAACCGAGTGTGAGGCAGATGCTATCAGCGATGGCGAGAACGTATTTGTTCCGGCTGTTATGGAGCATATCGAGCTGGCAGGTATCCACTCCGGTGACTCCGCTTGTATCCTTCCGTCCAGAAATCTGACCAAGGATCAGGTAGAGACAATCCGTGATTACACAAGCCGTATTGCAAAAGAGATGCACGTTGTAGGTCTGATGAACATGCAGTATGCAATCGAGGACGGCGAAGTATACGTGTTGGAGGCAAACCCGAGAGCATCCCGTACCGTGCCGCTGGTATCTAAAGTATGCAACATCAAGATGGTAAAACTGGCAACGGATATCATGACTTCCTACTTAACAGGCCGTCCGTCACCGGTTCCGGCACTGAAAGAGAAGAAGATTCCGCACTACGGTGTTAAGATGCCGGTATTCCCGTTCAAGATGTTCCCGGAGGTTGACCCGGTACTTGGACCGGAGATGCGTTCCACCGGTGAGGTTCTTGGTATGTCCACCAGCGTTGGTGAGGCTATCTACAAGGCACAGGAAGCAACCCAGACACGTCTTCCTTCCTCAGGAACTGTCCTCCTGAGTGTCAATGACAAGGATAAGATAGAGCTTATCGAGGTTGCAAGAGGCTTCTACGAGTGTGGCTTTACCCTGATGGGTACAGGCAGAACCTGTGATGTGATGGTAGCAGCAGGACTTCCGGCTGAGAAGGTATGCAAGATCAACGAAGGCCGTCCGAACATTTTAGATAAGATTACCAACGGAGAAGTGGCAATCATTATCAATACCCCGAACGATAAGAAGGGCAGAGGCGATGACAGCTACATCCGTAAGGCAGCTGTAAAGGCGAAGATTCCGTACTTCACCAACATGGCAGCAGCAAAGGCTACCGTACAGGCTCTGAGAAGTATCAAGAAGAACGGACATCTGGAGGTTAAGTCCCTGCAGGAGTTCCATAGCGAGATTCAGTAAATAAAAATAAAAGGGTAAAATCCATTGTTACAGAGTCGTTTCAGTGGATTTTACCGTGACAGTGAATTAATTGAGCTGTTATAGAAAAGAGCGTCTGCCCGGCTGTGAATGCGGGGCTGGCGCTCTTTTAATTGCAGATAGGAATTTTCTGAACTGAAAATTCCGTATGATATCGTATCGATAGCAGATTTTGCCGATTTGAAATGCGAAGCATCGGTAAAATCCCGTTGATGTGCACGGAATGAGTGAGCAGCAACGAATATGCCAGCTTTGCTGACCAGAATCACGCGCCAAGTCTCACGGACGTTCGACTTGAAATACGAGATGCAGCAGCCATGCGCCCAAAATGATTGAAAGCACATACACCGTGTTTCCGGCAAAAATTCCAAATTTAGCAGCGATCTGGGAGTACACAATCTGCGTGGTCGCGTAGTACGGCGTGATATAAAACATATCCGCGTTTCCATACGGATGTGAGGTAACATTGATGATGGTTGCGATGACGCATCCGACCGCAAATACAGCTGTAGACTGCCAGAATCCTTTGGCGGTTGGCAGCACCATGCGGGAAAAGGCGATGAGTAGCCCGATGAAGATCAGAAGGATATGCCAGATAAATCCATGCAGGGTCAGCGTCCAGTACGGGTGCATCAGACCGGACGGATCGACGAACACCATGACGGCACCGAGCAGGTTGTAATTATACATAAAAGTGCAAAAAATACGTTGATATTTATGCGGAACAAAGGGCAGTAGCAGGCAGAGGTACATCGGCAGGCTGCAGAGCTGGAATGGAAAATACCACCAGTCGTAGTGCCGGTTGTTTTCTATGTAATAGAGAAAAAGCTGTTTGTAGACCTCGGAAAATGCCAGAAAAACACCGCAGGCAAAGAGCAGATGCAGACGGAACGCTTCGGAGCGCGTCCGCAATTTCCATGCGGCAAAGGCGGCGAGCAGGATGCCGATCAGCATAAATGCTAAATGAAAGGGAGACCAGACTGCGGGCGGTGTCATGGACCAGGCAGTTAAGGTAAGTAGACGGGAAATCATAAAAAGCCTTCTTTCGTAATAAAACCTAAGGAATGGTTCCGTATCTTGTGAATCAGGTGCGATTTCTTTGTTTCATGGGAAACTGTGTCCTATGAAACAAAAAACGCGAAACCGATGCCCAGTACAGAGAAAACGGTACAGAATAGTTATAGTACGAAATATTAGATTTGCCAAGAATTAACAACCAGATCTGTCCGTAATAAGACGATGGGAGATTTACATATTTGCAATTTTTTTCTTTCCAAAGCTGCAAGTTGACAAGCGCTGCCAATTTCCTATATTCTGTAGATATAAGAATCGAGTAAATGATACGGGAGATATACCATGAACCAAAATGAAACTCAATGGGATAGATTTCTGAAAATCCGAACAAGCGGCAGAGACGATTCGCATGCGGATCAATACCGATACCCATACGAACCGACGGCATACGTGGTTCTGGAACGGTTGGCGAACAGCGGATTAATTCGGAAGAATAATACCTTATTGGACTATGGAACCGGCAAGGGAAGAGTCTGTTTTTACTTGTCCTATCAGACAAGGAGTAAAACAATCGGAATCGAATACGATGAACGTATTTATCAGGGGGCAGCAGAAAATAAGGAGACGGCAGTGTCCGGAAACCGTACTTCCTTTATCTTAAGCAGTGCGGAGAACTATGAGCTTCCTTCAGAAGTGGACCGGTGTTATTTTTTCAATCCATTTTCGGTAGAGATATTGCACTCTGTTCTTGCCAGGATATATGAGTCCTATTACGAAAATCCGAGAGAGATACTGCTGTTTTTTTATTATCCATCGGAGGAATATATCAGTTGTCTGATGACGGAGGAACAGCTAATGTTTTATGATGAGATTGACACATCGGATTTGTTTCCGGGCGAGGACAAAAGAGAACGGATTATGATATTTGAGGTGATTTTATGAAGCTTTTATTTAAACAGCGGTTATTTTCGTGGTTTGACAGTTATGATATTTATGATGAGTTTGGCAATACAGTATATGTGGTAAAAGGCCAGTTGTCCTGGGGCCATAAGTTGGTGATATATGATGCAGACGGCAATGAAATTGGAATGGTTGTTCAGCGTGTACTGACATTTCTGCCAAAATTTGAGATATATAAAAAAGGCACCTATATCGGATGCTTGAGTAAAGAATTCTCTTTCCTGATGCCGCATTACAATATTGATTACAATGGCTGGCATATCGACGGTTCGATTATGGAATGGGATTATAATATCCTCGATCAAAGGGGATATTCGGTTGCCAGTGTCAGCAAAGAGCTGTTCCATATGACGGACACGTATGTGATTCAGGTAAATGAGCCGGAATATGCATTGGATGCATTGATGTTTGTGCTGGCGATCGATGCGGAAAAATGTTCGAGGAAGTAAGAAAGGGTGCGTCTGCTTTTGGATACAAGAGCACCGAGGTATTCTTGAATGATTTAATATATTCAGGATAGAAATGTTGATACGACATGCTACAGACGGAAATTTATATCTGTATGACATGGTGAACATAAAAAAAGAAACGAGCACCCCGCTTGAGCAATAGCTGTACGGTAACAAACCCATTTCTTGATTATATGATACATTGAACAGTATTAAATGTCAACGAAAAAAAGCATAAGAAATCTCAATGAAAAGCCAGCCAAGCTATTCATCGGAAAGACCATAGAAAAGCCAGGTTCAGATACACCAGTCTTTGGCAGTTGAGTGAAAATAAAATCGCTGTAACCTTTGTATTTGCTGGGGTGCAGCGATTTTTGTTGCTGTTGCAGACTATAGTATTTTTTTCTTCCTTGTCCATTTTTGGAATTGTTCTCATTTTACTGTTCGTTATGAATTGATAATCCGTTCGGAAACTGGAAACATTCTTCGAGATGTCATCTGCTTTCATTTACTTTCAAAATTTCACCAACCGCATCATCCAGAAGATCCGTACATACGGAGTAAGAAGTGCTGCCATTTGCTTTCGTGTAGGAATGACAAATATAAAAAGTCTCTGCGTTTTTTGATTATGCAACTATTAAACTCCCGTGCCAAGAATTAACAACCAGATCTGTCCGAAACTGGAACCGTACAAATTGGAAAAGAATGCATAATCATACAAAACCATGTAAAAAACAGGAATTCAGGCTTGATTATTTATAAAAATGCGGTATAATGTATTCCTAGATACAGTAATAAAAGTAAGAATATTCGTATTTACTGCATAAAAATACAAAAGCAGCGAATAGAAATGAGGAGGAATTTATTATGAAAAAGAAATTAGCAGCAATCGCTATGGCAACTGCTATGGCAGCATCGTTAGCAGCATGCTCTTCCAAACCGGCAGAGACAACCGCAGCCGCAGAGGAGAATGAGGAGACAACCGCAGAGGCAGCAGAGGGCAGCGAAGCAGCAGAAGCTGGCGACAGCGCATTTGCAGGAAAGACTCTGGTTATGTCCACCAACGCTGAGTTCGCACCGTATGAGTACCACGATGGAAATGATATCGTAGGTATCGACGTAGATATTGCAAACGCTATCTGCGAGGATATGGGAGCATCTCTGGAAATCACCGACGTAGCATTCGATTCTATCATCCCGGAGGTTCAGTCTGGCAAAGCTGATTTCGCAGCAGCAGGCATGACTGTTACCGAGGATCGTCAGACCCAGGTGGATTTCTCTGACACTTACGCAACCGGCGTTCAGTCTGTTATCGTAACCGAGGACAGCGACATCAAATCCCTGGATGATTTAAAGGGCAAACAGATCGGTGTTCAGCAGGGTACCACTGGTGACCTTTACTCCACCGATGATTTCGGCGAGGAGAGTGTACAGAGATTTTCCAAGGGCGCAGATGCAGTACAGGCACTGTCCACTGGCAAGATCGATGCAGTTATCATTGACAACAAACCGGCACAGGTATTTGTAGACGAGAATGACGGCTTAAAGCTTCTGGAAACACCGTATGCAGAAGAAGAGTACGCAATTGCAGTTAAGAAGGGCAATACAGAGCTTCTGGACGCTATCAACGCATCCATCGCAAACCTGGAAGAGTCTGGAAAACTGGATGAGATCGTTGCAAAATACATTACCGCTGAGTAATATAAAAGAGAATTGAAATGAATCGTCAGACGGATGGATTCAGGTGATCCGGAAAACACCCGGAGTGTTTCCGGTATCTGACGGAACGGAAAAAGGTTGCTGCAGAATGGCGAAAACACGGTTCGGCGGCAGCCCTTTTTCAAGTCTATATTACCTTACAAGGAGGAAAACAGATTGGAGAAACTCAAGCAGGCCTTATATTTAAACCTGATCAAGGATGACAGGTGGCAGTATCTGACAGGGGGCCTGAAAAATACCCTGATCATCACGTTATTTGCGACCCTGATCGGCATTGCCCTTGGTCTGCTGATTGCGATTGTCCGTGCAACTCACGACAAAACCGGAAAAATGAAATTTTTAAATGGTGTCTGCCAGGTATATCTGACGGTCATCCGGGGAACGCCGGTTGTCATCCAGCTGATGATTTTCTACTACTGTATTTTTGTATCACGTGTATTTGCTGGCGTCTTTGTCGGTGTGATCGCGTTTGGTCTTAACTCGGCAGCGTATGTAGCGGAGATCTTCCGTTCCGGTATCATGTCGATCGACGAGGGACAGATGGAGGCAGGTCGAAGCCTTGGTTTTAACTATGTGCAGACGATGCGCTATATCATTATGCCGCAGGCATTTAAAAACGTACTTCCGGCACTTTGCAATGAGTTTGTTGTTCTTCTGAAAGAGACTTCGGTGGCCGGTTACGTGGCGGTGCAGGATCTGACGAAGGGCGGCGATATCATCCGTTCCAGAACGTATGACGCGTGGACACCGCTTCTGATAGTGGCTGCTGTTTATCTGGCGCTGACGATGATCTTCAACCACTTTGCACAGAATCTGGAAAGGAGCCTGAGAAAGAATGAACGATAAAGTACAAAACGGAGAAGTGATAATTGACATCAAGGATCTTTCCAAGGCATTCGGTGATTTAAAGGTCCTGACTAATATTTCTACCCAGATACGCAAGGGGGATGTTGTCTGTGTGATCGGACCATCCGGTTCCGGTAAATCCACATTTCTGCGCTGCATGAACCTGCTGGAGACCCCGACCGGCGGACACATCTATTTTGAGGGAACGGATATCACGGATCCGAAGACAAACATTGATAAACTCCGTCAGAAAATGGGAATGGTATTCCAGCAGTTCAACCTGTTCCCGCACATGACGATTCTTGATAATATGACGCTGGCACCGATGAAACTGCTCGGACGCCCGAAGGACGAGGCAGAGACAGAGACGCTGAAGCTTCTGGAGCGTGTCGGATTAAAGGAAAAGGCATCCGCCTATCCGGGACAGCTCTCTGGCGGTCAGAAACAGCGTGTGGCTATCGTCCGCGCTCTGGCGATGCATCCGGATGTGATGCTTTTTGACGAGCCAACCTCCGCGCTTGACCCGGAGATGGTAGGTGAGGTATTAAATGTAATGCGCCAGCTTGCCGAGGAGCACATGACGATGGTCGTGGTTACCCATGAGATGGGCTTTGCCCGCGAGGTGGCAAACCGCGTCATGTTCATGGAGGGCGGCAACTTCATCGAAGAAAACGAGCCGAAGGAGTTCTTTGAGCATCCGAAGAGCGAGAGACTGAAGGCGTTTTTGAGTAAGGTGCTGTAAGAAAATTTAATATTAGGAAAAGCCCGGTAGGGAGAGAATGTATAGAACAATTCTTTCTGCCGGGCTTTTTTATGCCTGTAATATCTTTATGCGTTTTCTATTATCCATCTGGTTCTTCTAACTTCCGTTTTGAAAAATGTTTATTTGGAAAGAAAAGTTGTTAAAAAAATTGCAAATATATAAAACCAAATGAAATCTCCCATCGTCTTATTAGTAGAACAGCAGAAAAGGAGGAAGATTCTGAAAAGAAGGCGGAACAGAATGTTGAGACAAAGCTGGACAGTGGGAAGCAGGAGAAAAAAGAGAATGCGGTAGAACGGTCGGTTGAAAATATTAGAACCGATAGCGCTGAGGAAGCACTTCCATATGAGCTCGTGATTGTGGAGGCAGAGAAAAAATAAATCTATAATAAAGGGGAAAGAATTGTGGAAAATGGCAGTTCTTTCCCCTTTTATGGTTTTCACACGCCTGTGCCTACCACGTCACCACCCGGTCAATCACCGTCTGCTGTTCCTGACTCGATTTCATCAGGTAAATCCGGGTTGTTTCGATGCTGTCGTGTCCTAACAGATCCGCCAGCAGGGAAATGTCATTGAACCGTTTCAAAAAATTGATGGCGTAGCGGTGCCGGAAAGAATGCGGGTACATCGTAGCCGGATTAATCTGGTAGCGCTTTGCGATGTTTTTTAACTGCATCTCGATGGCGCGTGCGGAGATGCAGGTGCGGCGGCGGGTCAGGAAGAGAAAGCCGCTGTCGATGCCGTGGGAGGCAAAGTAGGGGATTGCTTCCCGGCAGAGGGAGCGGGGGAAGAACAATCGCCGTATCTTGCCGCCTTTGGAGTAGAGATCGAGATAGCCAAGCTGCAGATCCTCCATTTTGATCTGGCGCAGTTCACTGACGCGAGCGCCGGTGGAGGCGAGAAATCGCACGATGAAATACCAGAAATAATTTTCATCCTTTTTTAGCCGCCGTTTGAGCCGGTCGTAATCTTTCTGGGAGATCACTGTATCAAGGTAGGTGTGCTTCTGCTCCCGGATGGGGCGCAGGCGGTAGTGACCTGTGGGAGTGATGCGGAGTGAATCTGTGGGGGCGGATATGGGGGATTGAAAATTCGCCTTTTCATTATCCAACAATCCTCTGTTTTGCATAAAATCCAGAAACCGGTTCATCCCCAGAATCCGCGTATTCACTGTCGATGGCTTATAACATTCCAGCAGCCAGCGCCGGTGCGACTGCAGGTGCTCGACTGAAAGGCTGTTATAATGCGAAAAAAACAGCCGGACGGAACAGCTGTAGAGCCGGATGGTGATGGCGGCGTGCCCCTGTTTTTCAAGGTAAATGCCAAAGTCGGAAATAAGTGTTTCAAAATTCATATGTGCTTCATTTCCTCCTCTCTACCAGGTGACTACCCGGTTGACAATCTCATACTGCTCGCTGCTGGAACGACGCAGGTAAATCCGGGTTGTTTCGAGATTTTTGTGTCCAAGCAGATCGGAGAGCAGGGAAATATCGCCGCATTTTTCGATAAAACTCTTGGCAAACCGGTGGCGGAATGCATGCGGATGTACCATTTCCGGTGTCATGTGGTAGGAGAGGGCGATGGTTTTGAGCTGGCTGCGGATGCCGCCTGGAGAGATGGGGGAATCGAAGCGGTTGAGGAAGATGGGACCGTGGGATTTGTGGAGAAAGGAAAGCCATTTGAGGGTATCGGTTCGGAGTGACTGTGGGATGTAGATGCGCCGGACTTTATTTCCTTTGGAATAGATGTCCTTATAGCCGGAGAAAATATCTTCTGCCTGGAACTGAATCACCTCGCTGACCCGGACGCCGGTTGCCGCCATGAAACGGATGAGAAAATAGTAAGTGTACCGTTCATCCCGAAGCAGGCAGCGTTTCAGGTATTCATAATCCGCCTCGCTGATCATGTGATCCAGATATGTTTTCTGCTGGATTTTTACCATGGGAAGATGCCCGGGATAGAGCTTTTTAAAATCCAGGTAGGCATTCAAAGCCCGGATCCGCTGGTTGATGGTCTGCGGCTTGTAGTGCTCGAGCAGAAAGATTTTGTATAGCTTTAAATTGGGGTAAGTAATGTCACGGTAATAGGTAAAATACTGCCGTACAGCATAAGTGTAAGCGCGGAGTGTCTCATCGGCAAGGTTGCGCGTGAGCAGGTAGCGGGCAAATTCGTCCGCGGCCTTTTGGGCTCTTGCAGGTGCGGCAGCACGCGTTTGACCGGAAAGGCGTGGAATGGCAGCAGAAGTTTGCCTGGATGAGAGGGGGAGAGTGTGTTTGCTATGAGCAGCGTGTGGAAAAATATGATTTTCTATCATTTGTGGCATAATATGTAGGAACCTTCTTTCTGTATCATTGAGAAACGTCCATTGGCACAGAAAGAAAACTCTGCCGAGGCGTGGAACACACCGGAACGGATGAAAGGATGAAATGGCAGAGAAATCAATCCGGAATGCTGCTGGACGTTACAAAAGTCAATTATACAGGATTTAAAAGAAAGCGGAGAAAAAAGTGTCTCCGGTGTCTTTATCATACGGATACATTCTTTACAGGTTCATCGGTTTCACAGTTGAATTTCTTCATTAATTCCATCAGGCGGCACAGGCACTCGTCCATCGATGCCAGTTCTTCCGGGGTGTAAGCGCGCAGCCCAAACAGGGTGGAAGACAGCATTTCCTGCTTCATCTGGTTCATCATCTCACGACCGGAATCGCAGATGCGGATGTAGACGCGGCGGCGGTTGGCTGTATCGTGGATCCGCTCGACCAGACCGCGTTCCTCAAGAACCTTGATCATATGGGAGAGCTGCTGCTTTGTGATACTCAGCTTGTCCGCCAGCTCAGACATGGTATAGTCTTGATCTGCCCAGCTGTCGAGCGCGATCAGGGCAAAAAATGGAAGCGAGTTGACTTTCATATCATGGCTTGGCTGGTAGTGGCATTTCGCCAGGGAGAGAAAGCCGAGTGCAAACTCCAGGAAGTGGATACCGGTGTTTTTTAAAAGATTTGAATTTTTTTTGCCTGGATTCATAGGAAAACCTCCAAATTTAAATATCAAAGTAATAAAATGCGGTCCATTTCACAAACATAAATTGCAAACAAGGAAACATCAATTTACTTGTACTCTAGCACATCCAGACAAAAAGGTCAACAAATATAAAAAGTAAATAAATATTTACTATTGTGGATTGACAAATAACAAAGAATGCGGTATATGTTAATGTATCACGAAACGATGTGACAGAAACACAGAAAACACCTGTCACAGACTCACAATAAGGAGAACAATCTATGGTAGAGAATACGAACGGAGGCGGAAAGCAGCCGCCCAGAAAATCATTTCTATATTATTATGGACTGGTAATGCTGGTTGTCATGCTGTTAAACATTTTCCTCTTCCCATCCATGATGGATCGGACGCAGGAAGTGCGGTTTGACCAGTTCAGTGAACAGCTGAAAGAGAATAATGTCGATGAGGTGTATGTGACGACGAACAATGAGATCGTCTATACGCTGAAAAATGACGATAAAAACAAGACCTGGAATGTCACCTACAAGACTGGGGAGATTCCGGGGGTAAACCTGTATGAGCTGCTTGATGGAAAAGATGTAAAATACAGTGCGGAGATTAATACACAGGCTTCTCCGCTTCTCAATTTCCTGCTGACCTGGATTCTGCCGCTGATTCTTTTTATCGGAATCGGACAGCTGATGGGGCGTTCGCTGATGAAGAAGATGGGCGGCGCCGGAAATGCGATGACATTCGGCAAGTCCAATGCAAAGATTTATGCGGAATCCGAGACCGGCATCACCTTTGCGGATGTGGCCGGTGAGGAAGAGGCCAAGGATGCACTGAAAGAGATCGTTGATTTCCTTCACAAGCCGGAAAAATATTCGGAGATCGGTGCGGTGCTTCCGAAGGGCGCCCTGTTAGTCGGACCTCCAGGAACCGGTAAAACGATGCTGGCGAAGGCCGTTGCCGGGGAAGCACACGTTCCGTTCTTCTCGATCTCCGGTTCGGAATTTGTTGAGATGTTTGTCGGCATGGGTGCGGCGAAGGTGCGTGATTTATTTAAACAGGCCAATGAAAAAGCGCCGTGTATCGTATTTATCGACGAGATCGATACGATTGGTAAGAAGCGTGACGGCGCCGGCATGGGCGGCAATGACGAGCGCGAGCAGACGCTGAACCAGCTTCTGACTGAGATGGATGGTTTTGACGGCAAGAAGGGTGTTGTCATTCTGGCGGCGACCAACCGTCCGGAATCCCTCGATCCGGCGCTGCTTCGTCCGGGACGTTTTGACCGCCGGATTCCGGTAGAGCTGCCGGATCTGAAAGGCCGTGAGGCAATTCTGAAAGTCCATGGCAAAAAGGTTAAAGTGGATGAGAGTGTGGATTACAATGAGATCGCCCGTGCCACCAACGGTGCGAGCGGCGCGGAGCTGGCAAATATTGTCAATGAGGCGGCGCTGCGGGCAGTCCGGATGGGACGAAAGACCGTGTCCCAGCAGGATCTGGAAGAGAGTGTCGAGACGGTTATTGCCGGATATCAGAAGAAGGATGCCGGTGTTTCCGGGGATGAGAAGAAGATTGTCTCCTACCATGAGATCGGTCATGCGCTGGTAGCGGCGCTGCAGACGCACTCGGCTCCGGTCCACAAGATCACGATTGTGCCGCGAACCTCCGGGGCACTTGGATATACGATGCAGGTGGAGGCGGATCAGCGCTTCCTGATGAGCAGGGAAGAGGCGTTCAACAAGATCGTGACACTGACCGGCGGTCGTGCGGCGGAGGAGCTGATCTTCCATTCTATCACGACAGGGGCTTCGAATGATATCGAACAGGCAACCAAGATCGCCCGTGCGATGGTGACGCGTTACGGCATGAGTGACCATTTCGGCATGGTAGCGCTCGAGACGGTCAACAACGCCTACTTAGGCGGCGATACTTCCCTGGCTTGTTCGGCAGAGACGGCGGCGAGGGTCGATGAGGAAGTGATTGCGCTGGTAAAGAGCGCGTATGAGAAAGCGAAAGCTATTCTTTCCGGGCATGAGGATAAGCTTCATGAGCTGGCAGACTATCTTCTGGATAAGGAGACGATCACCGGTGAGGAGTTTATGAAGATTCTGGAAGAGAAGAAAGAGGATGGCGAGGCAGAGGCTAAAACAGAGCCGTGTATTATAAGGTGGACGGTTACGTGTTTGCCGAAGTTATAAGAGAAATCAGTTACAGTGAGCAGAGCAGGTATCAGGCATTTTGAAAGGAAATGTCTGGTGCCTGTTTTTGTGTTGTCTGCGTCGAAAAAAGATGCTGGCAGCTGATTTCTCCGATGTTCCCTTCCTGCATATCGGGGGATTACAGGAGGGAAACAGAAATAAGTAAAACTTATGAAAAGAGATTAATAAATATCACAGTAAAAATCAGGCAAATTCCTTGAAAAGCGTCTGTAAATATGCAATAATATTTCCTGTATCGATCCAAATTTTCGGGAATGCGGTTTTATTTTCGGATTTCAGGTTCTGCGAGGGAATTCTGACAAACGATGAGAAAGGGAGAGAACCGCATTCGCAGGCATTCTTAGGAGGAAATGTTATGAGAAAAGTAGTAAGCGTGTTACTGAGCGCTGCCATGGCGCTGTCCCTGTGTGCAGGCTGTTCTTCTTCGTCTTCTGATACAGCAGATACGAAGGCAGCGGAGGAAAAGGGAGCTGACGCGGCAGACACAGAAGCAGGCGAGGCAGCAGAGGGCGTGATGCCGGCAGTTGCTAAAGAGGATCTGAAGGTCGGAGTGATTCATATTGGAAATCCGGCGGATGGTTCCGGTTACAGCTATACGCATGATCAGGGTATCGTAGCGATGCAGAAAGCCGTTGGTCTGGAGGATGATCAGATTATCCGCAAGAACAACGTAGCAGACGATGATCAGACTGCCATCGAGACAGCAATGCGCGAGTGTGTCGAGGAAGGATGCCAGATTATCTTCGCGACAAGCTGGGGCTACATGGATGCATGCGAGGCACTGGCAGAAGAATATCCGGACGTTATCTTCTCCCATGCAACCGGCTACAAATCCAACGGTGTGAACTTTAACAATTATTTTGGACGGATTTATCAGTCCCGTTACCTCACTGGTATCGCGGCTGGTTTAAAGACAGAGAGCAATAAGATCGGTTATGTCGGCGCCTGGGGCAAGGACAATGCCGAGGTTACCGGCGGATGTGACGCATTTGCAATGGGTGTATATTCTGTAAACCCGGATGCAACCGTTTACATCAAGACCACCAACAGCTGGTACGATCCGGAAGGTGAGAAACAGGCAGCCGTAGCCCTGATCAACGAGGGCTGTGATGTCATCGGACAGCACTGCGATACACCGAACCCGCAGCTGGCAGCTGAGGAAGCTGGCGTATTTGGTGTTGGTTACAACTCTGATATGAGCAAGGATGCTCCGAAGGCAGTTCTGACCTCCACCGTTTGGAACTGGGGCGCTTACTATACCAAAGCTGTACAGGATCTGATTGATGGTACATGGACAGGCGAGAACTACTTCGGCGGTCTGGAGGAAGGTCTGGTAGACATTTCCCCGTTATCTGACCTGTGCGTAGATGGTACGCAGGAGGAGATCGATGAGGCACGTGCGAAGATCGAGTCTGGCGACTGGGATGTATTTGACGGCGTGATCGAGTGCAACGACGGAACCACTGTTGGCACCGAGGGCGAGCATATGTCCGATGCAGATATCACAGGCAATATCCACTGGTATTTCAAGAACATCGTAGAGAAATAATCACGGAATTGTATACCTGGAAGCGATGCTGAAACAGGTTCGGAAACGCTTCCGGGTGTTGCAGATTCCAAGAGTATATAACAGATAAAAGGAGGCAGCTTCAAATGGATCCACTTTCATTTGCGGCACCTCTTTTTTCTTTTTTAGGAAATTGATTAAAAAATTGGTTAAATATTCATTTGAGGTGACGATATGACAGAACAGTATGCCATTGAGTGTAGGCAGATTACGAAAGCATTCGGAAGCGTCGTGGCGAACGATAAGATTGATCTGACCGTCCGGTACGGCGAGATTATGGCACTTTTGGGAGAAAATGGTTCCGGTAAGACAACGCTCATGAACATGCTTTCCGGTATCTACCACCCAGATGCCGGTTCGATTCTGGTTGGAGGAAAAGAAGTCTCCATAAATTCGCCGGTAGATTCGAGAAATTTAGGAATAGGTATGATTCATCAGCATTTCAAACTGGTGGATGTGTTCAGTGCGATGGATAATATCGTGCTGGGAACCAAGGGAAAACGGCTGGGAAGAAAGGCGTTGCGGGAAAAAATTGAAGCGCTTGGACAGTCATTTGGACTTGAAATTGAACCGGAGAAAAAGGTCTACGACATGTCGGTCAGCGAGAAGCAGACGGTCGAGATCCTGAAGGTATTATATAGAGGCGCCCAGATCCTGATTCTGGACGAGCCGACGGCAGTCCTGACGCCGCAGGAGACGGAGCGGCTGTTTAAAATCCTGCGCCGGATGCGGGAACAGGGCTGTGCGATTATTATTATTACCCATAAATTAAATGAGGTCCTTTCTATCAGTGACCGTGTCACGATTCTGCGAAAAGGAAAGAGCATCGAGACGGTGGAAACTGCCGGATGTGATGAGAAGAAACTTACGGAGCTTATGGTTGGACGACCAATCAGCTTGAATATCGAGCGCCCGGAGATGGAGAAGAGAGAGACTATTTTGAAGATTGTCGATCTGACCGTCGATAAGAGTGACGGCGGCGTGGCGCTGGATGATATTTCTTTTGAGATTAAAACAGGCGAGATTCTGGGCGTTGCCGGTGTTGCCGGAAGCGGCCAGAAAGAACTCTGCGAGACGCTGACCGGGTTGATGGACGCGAAAAAGGGCGCTATTTTGTACCGTAAGGAAAATATCATCGGTAAGACTCCGGCGGAGATCATCCGCCTCGGAATCAGTATGAGTTTCGTGCCGGAGGATCGTCTCGGCATGGGACTGGTTGCTTCAATGGGTATGGTTGATAATATGCTGCTCAAGTCCTATTCGGAAGGGAAAGGATTGTTTGTAGACCGGAAACCGGCGAGGGAGATGGCAGAACGCCTGATCGGAGAACTGGGAATCGTGACGCCGGGCGTTGATACGCCGGTGCGTATGATGTCGGGGGGCAATGTCCAGAAGGTACTTTTGGGACGTGAGATTGAGTCGAGCCCGCAGGTGCTGATCACGGCTTACCCGGTGCGAGGGCTTGATATTAATTCTTCATATCTGATTTACGATCTCCTGAACCAGCAGAAGAAAAAGGGCGTGGCGGTTGTCTATATCGGCGAGGATCTGGATGTGCTTCTGGAGCTTTCAGACCGGATTATGGTACTCTGCCATGGAAAGATCACGGGTATCGTGGATGCGAAGAAGCTCACAAAAGAACAGCTGGGACTGATGATGACCGGTACCGAGGCGGGCGAGCTGGGGCTGGATAAGAGTATGGCATCCGAAAAGAAGGAGGAACAGGCATGAAAGAACCGTGGATCCGCGTTGTAAAAAAGGCGGAACTTGGAAAAAGAGAAACATTGATCCTCCGTCTGGAGGCGATCGTGCTGGCTCTGGTGGCAGGCGGATTCTTTATCCTGCTGATTGGGCAGAATCCATTTGTCATTTATCAGACGATTGTAACCGGAGCGCTGCGAAGCGAGATGGCGATACAGGCGACGGTCAAAATCATGATTCCACTTTTGATTGCGTCGCTGGGCGTGACGCTGGCATTTAAAATGAAATTCTGGAACATCGGAGCTGAGGGACAGATCATTATGGGCGGTATTTTTGCCTCGTATTTTGCCCTGTTCCATGCGAACTGGAATCACTGGCTGCTGGTGATCGTGATGTTTTTGGCAGGCGCGATCGGCGGAGGTCTGTGGGGACTCATTCCGGCGTGGTTTAAGACCCGGTATGATACGAACGAGACGCTGTTTACGCTGATGTTAAACTATATCGCGCTGAATGTCATCGTATTTTTGAGAGAGGGCGCATGGCGTGACCCAGGTTCCCAGGGATATGCGAAGATTGCCCGTTTCAATAAGAATGCGGCGCTCGATAAGGTGTTCGGCATCCAGTTCGGCTGGGTGATTGCGCTGATTCTTGTGGCAGTGATAGCGGTTTACTTAAATCGTTCCAAGCAGGGATATGAGATCAGCGTCGTGGGAGAGAGCCAGGAGACAGCACGCTATGCCGGCATGAATGTAAAAAAAGTGGTTCTGCGGACGATGTTTCTGTCCGGCGCTGTCTGCGGCATCGGCGGCATGGTGCAGGCGACCGGTTCGGATGTCACGCTGACGACGGCAGTTGCCGGAGGTGTCGGATTTACGGCGATCATCGTGGCATGGCTGGCACAGTTGAATCCGCCGGTGATTCTGCTGGTTACCTTTTTGTTCAGCGTGCTGGAAAAAGGAAGCAGCGTAGTTCAGTCTTCATTCGGATTGTCCTCGGACTGCGCGGATGTGCTGCAGGGAATCATCCTGTTCTTCATTCTGGGATGTGAACTGTTTATACGGTATCAATTTGTATTTCGCGGAAAAGGAGGTACACGCGCATGAGCAGCGAGATCGTAATTAAATTTCTGGTGGCGGCTGTATTGGCGGGTACGCCTTTCCTGTTTGGCACGGTTGGCGAAATTTTGAGTGAGAAGGTCGGACACCTGAATCTGGGCGTCGAGGGCATGATGTCGATTGGCGCGTGCGCCGGATTCATGGTCGGCTATCAGACGGATAACTTTGTTGCGGCGCTGTTAGCTGCGGCGGTGGCTGGAATGCTGTCGGCATTGATTTACGGTGTTTTGACTGTCACATTTATGGCAAATCAAAACGTAACGGGATTGACCCTGACGATTTTCGGTGTCGGATTATCCAATTTTATCGGCGTCTTTATGCTGGAAAAATCAGAGAACGGCACCCTGAAACTTCCGGATGCAGTGACGGCACAGATGCGTAACATCCACATCCCGGGACTCAGTGATCTGCCGGTGGTCGGAGAATTATTATTTTCCTATAACCCGTTCGTTTATCTTGGAATCATCATCGCGATTGTGGCGAGTTTCTACTTATATAAAACACAGGTTGGCTTAAATGTGCAGGCGATCGGAGAAAATCCGGGCGCAGCAGATGCGGCAGGTATCGAAGTTACAAAGTGGAGATACATTAATATCCTGCTATCCGGTGCGATCTGCGGTATCGGCGGCGCGTATTGTTCGATGATCATCAACGGCGGCGTGTGGCTGCGCGACAGCGTCGGCGGTCTTGGCTGGATTTCCGTTGCCCTCGTTATCTTCGCGGCGTGGAAGCCGATCAATGTTATTTACGGTTCCTTTATTTTCGGGGCGCTGCGCGTGCTGAAATACTATGTGCCGAAAAACACGTATGCGATTCCAACGGCATTTTTCGATGCCCTTCCGTTCATTATCACCGCATTGGTGCTGGTGATCGCGTCGATGCGTAAGAATAAAGGGGCACATATCCCGGCGCATCTGGGCGAGAATTATTTCCGGGAGGAACGGTAGGAAAATGAAGGGGAACTTATAGGATTTGTGGGAGGGCTGCAAAAAGTAGTCACATGAAATAATAAGGGAAGCCCTTGATAGGTGATGTCAGATGGCGGCTTGAGATGATAGGACGACATCAGAAATGATATAGAAATAATAGAAAAGACGGTTGTTTGTCAAAGATTTTAAAGGGATAGAACAGAAAGATCGGACGAAAACCGTCTTTTTCTGTTTGAAATGGAAGGAAAGGTTATAAAACGATGTGGCAGGTTCGGAAATTCAGAAGATAAAAGGAAGAATTTGAAAAATGAATTTTGGACATAGAAAGGCTGATGGGAGGAAAATCTATGATTGCATCGAAACAGATTGCAGAAAATTATGTGGAGACGGGCAGAAAAAAGGCGGAACTTCCGGTGTCTCATATGCTGATACTCGGCTTTTTCGCCGGAATGTTCATCGCGCTGGCAGGCGCGGGGGCTTCGGTTGCCTCGGCAGCAATGACAAATGCCTCGGCATCGCGGATTGCTTCGGCACTCGTATTCCCGGCAGGATTGGCGCTGGTGGTCTGCACCGGGGCGGAACTTTTCACTGGGAACTGCCTGATGACGATCTCGGCGCTGCAGAAACGGATTTCCGTGGGCGGGCTGTTTAAAAATCTTCTGTTTGTCTATCTGGGAAATCTGATTGGCGCGATCTTTGTGGCGGTTTTATTTGTCTACGGGCATATTCCAAGCCTGTACGGCGGCGATCTGGCGCAGGTTCTTCTGAATACAGCCGTTTCCAAGGTGACCCTGACTCTGCCGGAGGTGCTGTGCCGTGCGATCCTCTGTAATGTGCTGGTTTGTATTGCAGTCTGGGCGGCGATGAGCTCCGAGCAGGTATCTGGCAAAATTCTGGCGCTTTATCCGCCGGTGGCGATTTTCATTCTCTGCGGCTTCGAGCATTGCATCGCCAATATGTTTTACATCCCGGCGGGGCTGATGATCATGGGCGAGTACGGTCTGGCAGCGGAAGGGCTGACGATCGGAACCTTTATTCTCAATAATCTGATTCCGGCTACGATCGGAAATATGATCGGCGGGATGCTGGTGATTGGAGGCGGGTACTGGCTGGTGTATCTTCGGGGAACGAAAAATCGTGAAATAAAATGAATGCGTGAAAAAATGAAATAGGGCGAAAGGGTATTTTTGTCTGGTCTCCATGTTAGGTTTGGAGTCGGGCGGAGGTGCCCTTTTTGTATTAGAATTGATGAAAAGTTTGACTTCTATTCCCAAGGAATATCTATGTTTAGCTGATTCAATTTTATCAAACAGAACAAATGTTTGCAAAGACTTTTGGAATGTGTTATACTAAGCATAATTACAGGGAAGACTGTGACTATAATGACTATAAAATAAGTCAGCAGCGACATGATAAAACAGAGCAGAGTCAATGATAATTGAGGTACAGATATGGCGAAGCAATATATAAAGATACGAGGTGCCAATGAGCACAATCTGAAAAACATTTCCATTGATATTCCGAGAAATGAGCTGGTTGTCCTGACCGGACTTTCTGGTTCGGGTAAATCATCTCTGGCATTTGACACGATCTATGCCGAAGGGCAGCGGCGGTATATGGAGTCCCTGTCGTCCTATGCGCGTCAGTTCTTAGGTCAGATGGAAAAGCCGGATGTCGAGAGCATCGAGGGCTTGTCTCCGGCGATCTCTATCGACCAGAAATCGACGAACCGGAATCCGCGTTCGACGGTCGGCACAGTGACGGAGATCTATGATTATATGCGTCTTTTGTACGCACGGATCGGTATTCCGCATTGCCCGAAGTGCGGTCGTGAGATCCGCCGCCAGACGGTCGATCAGATGGTTGACCAGATCATGGCGCTGCCGGAGCGCACAAAGATCCAGCTTCTTGCCCCGGTCGTACGCGGGCGGAAAGGACGCCACGAGAAAGTGCTGGAGCAGGCAAAGAAGAGCGGCTATGTCCGTGTGCGGGTGGACGGCAGCTTATACGAGCTTTCCGAGGAGATCACGCTGGATAAAAATATCAAGCACAATATTGAGATTGTGGTCGATCGCCTGGTGGTCAAGCCGGGGATTGAGAAACGCCTTTCGGATTCGATTGAAACGGTCATGGGTCTCTCCAATGGTCTGATGCTGACCGATACGGCGGTGCGGGATGAAAACGGCGAAGAAAAGCACGATACCCTGACGTTCAGCCAAAATTTTTCCTGCCCGGACTGCGGTATCAGCGTGGATGAGGTCGAGCCGCGCAGCTTCTCTTTCAACAACCCATTTGGTGCGTGCCCGGACTGCTTCGGTCTGGGATATAAGATGGAGTTTGACGAGGATCTGATGATTCCAGACAAGAGCCTGAGCATCAATCAGGGTGCGATCACGGCGATGGGATGGCAGTCCTGCACGGACAAAACGAGCTTTTCCGGCGCGATCTTAAATGCATTGGCAAAAGAATACGATTTCAGTCTGGATACCCCGTTTGAAGATTATCCGAAGGAGATCCATGATATTTTAATTTACGGAACCGGCGGCAAGGTTGTGAAGGTGTATTACCGTGGACAGCGTGGCGAGGGAATTTATGATATTGCCTTTGAGGGGTTGATTCAGAGCATGAACCGCAAATACCGTGAGACGTTCTCTGATTCAATGAAGGCGGAATATGAGACATTTATGCGGATCACGCCGTGTCCAGCCTGCAAGGGGCAGCGATTAAAGAAGGAATCTCTGGCAGTCACGGTTGGTGGGAAAAATATTTTCGAGGCGACCGATATGTCGATCGTCAAATTCCGCGAATTTATCGATGCGCTGGAGCTGACGCCGATGCAGCAGGCGATTGGTGCACCGATTTTGAAAGAAATTCGGGCGAGAATCAGCTTTCTTATCAATGTCGGTCTGGAATATCTTTCCCTGTCGCGTGCGACTGGCACGCTGTCCGGAGGCGAGGCGCAGCGAATCCGCCTGGCAACCCAGATCGGATCCGGTCTGGTCGGTGTGGCATATATTCTGGACGAGCCGAGTATCGGACTTCACCAGCGGGACAACGACAAGCTTCTGGATACCCTAAAACACCTGCGGGATCTGGGAAATTCAGTTCTGGTGGTTGAGCACGATGAAGACACGATGCGCGCGGCAGACTGTATCGTGGACATCGGTCCGGGCGCGGGCGAACACGGCGGCGAGGTCGTGGCGATCGGCACAGCGGAAGAGATCATGAAAAATGAAAAATCGATTACCGGTGCATATTTGAGCGGGCGTATTCAGATTCCGGTGCCGTCCGAGCGGCGGAAACCGACGGGATGGCTTACTGTCAGAGGAGCGGCAGAAAATAATCTGAAAAATATCGATGTTAAATTTCCGCTGGGCGTGATGACCTGCGTGACGGGCGTTTCTGGTTCGGGAAAGAGCTCACTTGTCAATGAGATTCTTTATAAAGCGCTGGCAAAGAAGCTGAACCGCGCACACACGATTCCGGGAAAACATAAGTCCATTGAGGGCGTCGAGCAGCTTGACAAGATCATCGCGATCGATCAGTCTCCGATCGGACGGACACCGCGTTCCAATCCGGCAACCTATACGGGGGCATTTGATCTGATCCGTGATCTGTTTGCGGCATCTACGGATGCCAAGGCAAAAGGCTACAATAAAGGACGTTTCAGCTTCAATAAAAAAGGCGGGCGCTGTGAGGCGTGCTCCGGCGACGGCATCATCAAGATCGAGATGCATTTCCTGCCGGATATCTATGTGCCGTGTGAGGTCTGCGGCGGCAAGCGCTATAACCGGGAAACGCTGGAGGTCAAATATAAAGGGAAAAGCATCTATGATGTCCTCAATATGACGGTCGAGGAGGCAATGAAATTCTTCGAAAATGTGCCGTCCATACACCGGAAGATTGCGACACTCTACGATGTAGGACTTTCCTATATCCGCCTGGGACAGCCGTCCACCGAGCTGTCCGGCGGTGAGGCACAGCGAATCAAGCTGGCGACGGAGCTGAGCAAGCGTGGAACTGGCAAGACGATCTATATTCTGGACGAACCGACTACGGGACTTCATTTTGCCGATGTACACCGTCTGATTGAGATATTAAGACGTTTGTCGGATGGTGGAAATACCGTGGTTGTCATTGAGCATAACCTGGATGTCATCAAAACTGCTGACTACCTGATCGACATCGGACCGGAAGGCGGCGAGGGCGGCGGAACCGTGATTGCGAAAGGAACACCGGAAGAGGTGGCAGCGACGCCGGGATCGTATACGGGGAAGTATGTGAAGAAATATTTAAATGTTTAGGACAATAAGCGGGAATCCTCGGCAATTCAATTACCGAGATGAAAGCGCAGGGTGTGCATATCTGCACAATGCAAATAGTATAATAATTCTCATCCTTTGCTCTCAGTTGAGAAGCCCCACCTCTTTAGGTGGCGAGTAATAACAAATTTGTCTTGGTGGGAGTTAGGTCTCCGATTGAGATAAACGCTCCGCGAGGATGCGCAGTGATTCTGCATAGAATATGCATTTTTACTTGAGGATAGGAATTTTCTGCACTGAAAATTCCGTACGATATCATACTGGTAGCGGATTTTGCCGATGCTTCGCTGACCAGAATCACGAGCCAAGTCTCACGGATGTTCGACTTGAATTGAATCGAAAAGTATTTTTCTGGAAAAAGTACCTGAAAATACCGTAAAAATGGCTTGTCTTTAATTGCCGGGTATTTTATAATAAAAGTTACAGGAATTGACAGGAAGAGAACGTGGTATAGCTGCTGAACAGATTGCGACCGGTTATTTTTCGATTGGCGGCGATGGGGCTGGAACGGAGTGATTACCTGCGGCAGCAGTATGACTGTTACAGTTCACATGTTGTGCAAGCGTGTGACCATAAATCCTGGAAGTTGATTCGAAGCTACAAGTTGATGAAGTACGGATCGCAGCATAAAATTATAGGAGGAATACTCGTGGAGAAAGAGATGATCATTGTACTGGACTTTGGCGGACAGTACAATCAGTTGATTGCCAGAAGAGTAAGAGAGTGTAACGTATATTGTGAGGTTCATCCTTACACCCTGCCGCTGGAAAAAATCAAAGAGATGAACCCGAAGGGTATCATTTTCACCGGCGGACCGAACAGTGTATACAAGGAGGAATCTCCGAGATGTTCAAAGGAAATCTTTGATCTGGGAATCCCGGTACTGGGTATCTGCTATGGCGCACAGCTGATGTCCTACCTGTTAGGCGGCGAGGTTGCCACAGCACCGGTCAGCGAATACGGAAAGACTGAGGTAGAGGTAGACACAACATCTAAGCTGTATGAGGGTGTATCCCCGAAGACCATATGCTGGATGAGCCATACCGACTATATTTCCAAGATGCCGGAAGGTTTCCGTGTGACAGCCCATACTCCGGTCTGCCCGATTGCAGGTATGGAAAATGAAGAAAAAGGCTGGTACGGCATCCAGGCACATCCGGAGGTACTTCATACACAGGAAGGCTCCAAGATGCTGCATAACTTCGTATACAGTGTCTGCCATTGTGCAGGTGACTGGAAGATGGATGCGTTCGTAGAGAAATCCATCGAAGAAATCCGTAAAAAAGTAGGAAATGGTCGTGCCCTTCTGGCTCTGTCCGGCGGTGTAGACTCTTCCGTAGCAGGCGTCCTGATGGCGAAAGCGATCGGCGACCAGCTGACCTGCGTATTCGTCGATCACGGTCTGCTTCGTAAAAACGAGGGTGACGAGGTAGAGGCAGTATTTGGTCCGAACGGTCCGTACAAGCTGAACTTCATCCGTGTCAATGCACAGCAGCGTTTCTACGACAAGCTGGCAGGTGTAACCGATCCGGAGCGCAAGCGTAAGATCATCGGCGAAGAGTTCATCCGCGTATTTGAGGAGGAAGCAAAGAAGATTGGCAAAGTAGATTACTTCGTACAGGGTACGATTTACCCGGATGTGATTGAGTCCGGTCTTGGAAAATCCGCTGTTATCAAGTCCCACCACAACGTAGGCGGACTTCCGGAACACGTAGATTTCAAGGAGATCATCGAGCCGCTGCGTATGCTGTTTAAAGATGAGGTCCGCCGCGCCGGTCTGGAGCTTGGTATTCCGGAAAATCTGGTATACCGTCAGCCGTTCCCGGGTCCGGGACTTGGCGTTCGTATCATCGGTGAGGTAACCGCAGAGAAGGTACGCATCGTACAGGATGCAGACGCTATCTACCGCGAGGAGATCGCAAAAGCAGGTATCGATCGCACACTCGGTCAGTACTTCGCAGCCCTGACCAATATGCGTTCCGTAGGCTGCATGGGCGATGTCAGAACCTATGACTATGCCATCGCACTTCGTGCCGTCCTCACATCCGACTTCATGACCGCAGAATCAGCAGAGCTTCCGTGGGAAGTACTCGGAAAAGTCACAAGCCGAATTGTCAATGAGGTAAAAGGTGTAAACCGCGTACTGTATGATTGCACGGGGAAACCGCCGGCTACGATTGAGTTTGAGTGATGATATGAACTTGAAAAAGACTTTATTTATGCGGAATGCAAGCAAATTTGTTTAAGCACTGGCAACGATTTGGCAACATTTCGGGTATCACTCACTAAATAACAGAATACTTCAATAACAGAAAAACCTTGCTGATTTTCAGAAATGAAGCTGAAAGTCGGCAAGGTTTTTTGTGTATTTCGAGACAAAAATAACACGCTCTATTGGGATTCAGTGTCCTTTTTCAAGGCTTCTGTGAGATAGTCGCTTAACTCCTTTGAGGGGACTACTTTATGCCAGTGATTCGAGGTATCTAATTCAGGATATTTATACCGCCACTGGTCGTATTCCTCTTTGGTTATCTCTCCCTGTTCCAGACGGGCAGCTTGTTCCTGCCATGCGTGGAACATATCAAACATGGAGGAATAGGTGGAGCCGGTGGACTTGTCCAGTCGCAGACACACTTCTCCGTCAATCTTTCCGATTTTCAGCCCGTACATATCTTCCAACGCAAAGAGCGTGTGCATAAGCCCGATATAGCTGTCAATCTCCGGGACTGTGATTGCTCGCGGGCTGACATCAAAGATATGTGCCATTTCTTTTACAAGGTCTTGCTTCGGCGTTCTGGCTTCTGATTCATACTGCGCCATACGGACATCAGAGGTCTTTCCGAGAAAACCGAGGATTTCGCCTAATTGCTTCTGCGTCATGCCTTTCCGATTGCGGAAAAAGCGGATTCGTTTGCCGATTGCCATAATAAAACCTCCGTTGTAGTTATAGTGATACAACCATTCTTGACTTAAACATTTCTGTTGAAGTTAGTATAACATGGTGCAATAGGAATAGCAAGAGGAACTTAAATAAAAAGAGTTAAGATTTTTCTGCAAACCACTTGACTTAACGGAATTTATTTAGTATTATGGATATAACTTAAACAAAAATAGTTAAATTGAGAAAGGGGAGGATAACCGAATGGTAGAAAAATCATTTATGACTGTGGAGGAAGTGGCAGCGGAATTGCGGGTGTCAAAGTCAAAAGCCTACCAGATTGTGCGGGAACTGAACGCAGAATTACAAAAACAGGGTTATTTGACGGTGGCTGGTCGTGTGAACGCTACATTTTTTCATAAAAAGGTCTGTTACAGCGATTAAGAGGAAAGGAGATGATTTGAATGGCTGTATACAAAGACAATGCTACGGGAACGTGGCGGGTAATCTATCGTTTCACAAACTGGAAAGGGGAGCGGAAGCAGACCCAGAAACGGGGATTTGCTACGAAGCGGGAAGCACAGGCGTGGGAGCATGAAGCCATGCTGAAACAGGGTGCAAAGCTGGATATGACGTTTGCCAGTTTCTTTGAGGTTTACGAAGCCGACAAGAAACAGCGTGTCAAGGAAAGCACATGGGAATCCAAAAGCCATGTAATCCGCACAAAGATTTTACCGTATTTCGGGAATCGGAAGATAGCGGAGATTGAAGCAAAAGACATTATCGCATGGCAGAATGAACTCATGGCGTACCGGGACGAGAAAGGGAAGCCCTATTCGGCGGATTATCTGAAAACCATACACGCCCAGCTTACAGCGATTTTCAACCATGCTGTGAACTTCTATAACCTGCCCTACAATCCGGCAAGGCGGGCTGGCACAATGGGAAATGAGGTTCCGAAAGAAATGGACTTCTGGACGAAAGAGGAATATCTGAAATTCTCCGAAGCCATGATGGATAAGCCCCGTTCCTATTATGCCTTTGAAATGCTTTACTGGTG